>NZ_JBSQIL010000008.1:0-44942 GCF_055108775.1 Soehngenia sp.
TATGGTATTATTACCAGTTTTTGTTGTTTTTGTTTCAATAAATTCATACTATAATGGGAACTTTACATCTTTTTTTGCAGTTCAATTAATATGGGTTTTATTTTATTTTCTACAACATAGAAAAAGAATATTAAACGAAAAAGCTAATCTTATAGATAAATATAATAAAGATAAGGAAAATTACAAATTACTGTTAAAAGAACTAAATTTAAAAGAAGAAGGAGATTTAAGGGATGAAATCAATAAATTGAATCAAGAATTAAGCAATTTAAATCTAGATAAAAAAGATATTGATAGAATGGATATGAGAATTAAAGAACTAGAAAGAAAAAAAATTTCTCTTCAAACAGACTATGAAAAACAACACAAAGAACTAGAGAAAGAATTGCTTATGTTTGAAGTGGATAATTTAGAAAACTTAATAAAAGAGCATGAAAAACAAAAGGAGAAAGAAACTTTAATTAATGAGTTAAGAATTAGTAAGGAACTATTAAAAGTTATTTTAGAGTCTGATAGTTTTGATGATTTAGATAGAGAATTTTCAGGCATAACTAACTTAGATATTCCACTAGACTATGAAAATAAGAACGACTTAGTGCTGGAAATAGAGGCAAAAGAAAAAATGATAATTGAATTAGAAAAAAAATTAAGTAATATAGAAGGATCATTGAAGACTATAGGTAACTTATTCGAAGAAGAGTCTTTTTTAATAGAAGAAAATGAACTGCTATCACATAAAATTAAAGAATACGATTTAGAAATTAATGCAATAGATATGGCAATAAACAAAATCAACAAAATTTCTGAAGAAATACATCAAAATTTTGCCCCTGAATTTAATAGGATTATAGGTGAAAAAGTTAAATATATTACAAAAGGTAAATATTCTTCAATTAAAATGGATAAAGAGATGGGTATTTCAGTTTTGGAGCCAAAAACAGATATACTTATCAGTTTAGACAAACTTAGTTATGGGACTATAGACCAGATAAACTTTGCTTTGAGGTTAGCTTTAAGTGAGGAAATAGGCGCAGAAAAATTTCCTCTTATTATCGATGAAGCTTTTGTTTATTTTGATGAAGAGAGGCTGAGGAATACTTTGGAAATACTCAATAAGATTAGCAATCAAAGACAAGTAATCATATTTACATGTCATGATAGGGAAAAAAGATTGCTAGATGAGTTTAAGAATGAAATAAATTTTATACAATTAACTGATGAATAGAGGTGTAAAATGATTTATGCAATTGGTGATTTGCATTTAGATTCCACAAATACTAAGCCAATGGATATATTTGGAACAGAATGGGAAAATCATGAAGACAAAATATTCAGAAGTTGGTCAGAGAATGTAAAAGATGAAGACTTGGTTTTAATTCCTGGAGATATATCATGGGCACTAAAATTAGAGGAAGCTAAAAAAGATTTAGAAAAAATAGATAATTTACCAGGAATCAAAATTTTAATAAAAGGAAATCATGATTATTGGTGGGGTAGCACATCTAAATTGAAATCATTAGGTTTTAACAGCTTAAATTTTTTGAAAAACAATTCGTTTATATACAATGATATAGCTATAGCTGGAAGTAGAGGTTGGCTTCCAAGAGATTCTGATTTGTTTACTGAAGACGACTTAAAAGTATACAATCGAGAACTTATGAGATTAGAACTTTCTTTATCTAGTTTGCCTAAAAATGCAAAATTAAAAATTGCAATGTTGCATTATCCGCCATTTAATTTGAGCTTAGAGCCTAATGATTTTTTTGAGATTATGAAGAAATATAGTGTTGATATTTGTGTATATGGGCATTTACATTCTCAAGGGCATAAATATGCAGTCGAAGGAGATGTGGAGGGCATAATGTGTTATCTTGTGTCAAGCGATTATTTAGATTTTAAATTAAAAAAGATTTGGAGTGATGATATTGAAAGTAATAGTAAAAGAGAATTACGATGAGATGAGTAAAGTTTGTGCACAAATGATTGGATCAAAAGTAAAAGAAAAACCTAACATCATATTGGGGCTAGCTACAGGTTCCACACCTATTGGAACGTATAAGGAGTTAGTAAAAATGTATAAAGAAGGCCAAATTGATTTTAGCAAAATAACAACATTCAATCTAGATGAGTATGTGGGATTGGATAAAGACAATCCTAATAGCTACTATTATTTCATGATGGAGAATCTTTTCAAGTGGATAAATATCGATTTGAAAAATGTAAATATCCCAGATGGAAAGGCTTTAGATTTAAGTAAAGAAGTGGAGGAATATGAGAATAGATTAGAAAAGTCAGGAGGAGTTGATGTTCAGCTATTAGGAATTGGTGGCAATGGTCATATTGCTTTTAATGAGCCTGGCGAATATTTAAATACTAAGACATCTGTTGTTGACTTAACTGAAGATACAATTATAGCTAATTCGAGATTTTTCAATTCACTTGACGATGTTCCCAAAAAAGCAATCTCTATGGGAATTGGTTCAATATTAAAAAGTAAAGAAATAATCCTATTAGCCAGTGGAAAAAGTAAAAGTAAAGCACTATTTGAATTTTTGACTAAAGACAGAATTACTACGTATCTACCTGTGTCTTTCTTGCATCTACATTCTAATTTAACTGTCATATGCGATAAAGATGCTTATTCTTTAGTGGAAGAGAGTTGCTTATGCAAAAAGAACTAGAAGTAAAAATACTAAATGTTGATTTAAATGAAGTTGAGAGGAAGGTAATTGATCAAGGAGGTACGCTCATTTCAGATGAGGAACAGGAGAATATTTTAATAGATTCCACAAAAAATCCAATTAAGTCTTACACCGATGCATATCTTAGAATAAGAGAGACTAAAGATAGGTTAAATTCAAAAACTGACTTAACTTTAACCCTTAAGAAGAACATTAAGAATGATGATTTGAGAGAAAACTTGGAGCTAAATGTTAAAATAGACTCCAAAGAGACAATGTTGACTTTGTTAAGAGAATTGGGATTTGACAAAATAAATATTGGATATAAGAAAAGAAAGGTATATGAATTTAGGGATGCACAAATATTCTTCGATATTTGGGATGAAGCAACATACCCTTACCCCTATATTGAAATAGAGGTAGGAGATGAGAGCAAGCTATACGAAATACTTGATCTATTAGACATAGATAGAAGCAAAATTAGTCTAAAGTCTATTGTAGAATTGCAGAATGAATTAAAGAAGTAAACATAAAACCCTTTTTATCTACTATAATCACAATTTCGATAAAAAGGGTTTTGTGTAAATATTGAAAAAATAATTACATTTTTGTAAACAAAGTTATATAATTAACAAAGAAGAACAAATAGCTTTATTTATTGTTTATTTTCTAACTATAATATATAATGCTATTGAAGGCTAATATCTTTTGTAAAGGAGTTGGTATTGTGGAGTGCTGTGGTGCTAAAGATTTAAAAAAACACTTCAGAGACGAAGAAGTAGATCTAAGATTGATGGATGAAATCTTAGACAAGTACAAAAATGTACCGGGAAGTTTGATAACTATTTTACAGCATACGCAGGAAATTTACGGGTATCTTCCATTATCTGCTCTAGAACATATTTCTAGAGAGACTGGGATTCATACCTCACAAATTTATGGAGTTGCAACTTTTTACACACAGTTTAGGTTAAAACCAGTTGGAGACAATTTAATAATGCTTTGCAAAGGCACAGCATGCCATGTTAATGGCGCAGACAGAATAGAAGAAGCTATCAATGAAGAATTAGGAATTAATAATGGAGAGACAACTGAAGACAATGTATTTACACTAAATAATGTGGCATGTCTAGGATGCTGCAGCTTATCACCTGTAATGATGATTAACGGAATAACATATGGTAGTTTGACACCCGATAAAGCTAAAAACATATTGAGGGAAATAAAAGAAGCTACATTACAAAAAAGAGGTGAAAAGTAATGAAAGTAGTAGTTGGCTTAGGAAGTTGTGGTATAGCTGCTGGCGCAAAAAAAGTATACGATGTATTAAAAGAACAAGTAGACCAAGGATTAGATATAAAGCTCGACATAACAGGATGTGTCGGGATGTGCCATTTAGAGCCTATAGTCGATATATATTATGATGATGGTCAATTTGATAGATTTGTTAAAGTAAAAGACGATGAAATACTTGATTTAGTAAATAAAGCAATGGATAAGGACATAATTGCAGAAAAAAAGATTTCAAATGAAGATGAAGAAGCATTAAACAAACAAGTTAGGATTGCGATAGAAAATTGCGGAGTAATAAATCCCGAAAGAATTGAAGAATACATAGCTAGGGGAGGGTACAAAGCTCTTGAGAAATGCCTGACTCAATTGTCACAAGACGACATAATAGAAGAGATTAAGGTATCCGGACTAAGAGGCAGAGGTGGAGCTGGATTTCCAACATGGTTTAAATGGAATGCTGCTAAGATTGAGAAAGAAACACCTAAGTATATGGTATGCAATGCAGACGAAGGCGATCCAGGTGCTTTTATGGATAGATCCGTCCTTGAAGGAGATCCACATAGGGTATTAGAAGGCATGATAATTGGTGGGTATGCAATCGGAGCTCAAGAGGGAATTATATATGTAAGAGCTGAGTATCCACTTGCAATAAAGAGACTTGAAATAGCAATACAACAAGCTAAAGAGAAAGGTTACTTAGGGAAAAACATACTAGGAACAGGTTTTAATTTTGATATAAGAATAAAAGCAGGTGCTGGAGCATTTGTCTGTGGAGAAGAAACTGCATTAATAGCATCATTAGAAGGAGAAAGAGGTATGCCAAGGCTTAAGCCACCTTTTCCAGCACAAAAAGGTTATTGGGGAAAACCCACTAATATAAATAATGTGGAAACATTTGCAAATGTACCTTGGATTATTAGGAATGGGGGAAAAGCTTTTGCAAGTTTTGGCACTGATAAATCGAAAGGCACAAAAGTATTTGCTTTGACAGGTAAGATAAAAAAAGGCGGACTTGTAGAAGTACCAATGGGTATTCCAATTAAAGATATAATATATGACATCGGCGGCGGAATATTAAACGACAAGAAATTCAAAGCTGTTCAAATGGGAGGACCATCTGGAGGATGTGTTCCAGCATTTTTAGAGGATGTAACTGTTGACTATGAATCTTTGACAAAAGTAGGAGCTATAATGGGCTCTGGTGGGATGGTCGTAATGGATGAAACCACATGCATGGTTGATATGGCTAGATTTTTCTTAGATTTTACCAGAAAAGAATCTTGCGGTAAATGCGTTCAATGCAGACTTGGAACTAAGAGAATGTTAGAAATACTCGAAAGAATCGTAGATGGAAATGGACGAGAAGGAGACATAGAACTACTTGAAAAACTAGCAGTTGAAGTAAAAGATGCTTCACTTTGCGGACTTGTCAAACTGCACCAAATCCTGTATTGAGCACAATTAGATACTTTAGAGATGAGTACGAAGCACATATAAGAGATAAGAAATGCCCTGCAAAATCATGCAAACCTTTAATACATTATGAAATAGCAGACAATTGTATTGGATGCGGAGTTTGTAGAAGAAATTGCCCAGTTGGAGCAATAAGTGGAAAAGTTAAAGAAATTCACGTCATAGATCAAGAAATCTGCATTAAATGTGGAAAATGCTATGAAGTATGTAAATTTGATGCTGTAAATATATTATAAGAAGGTAGGGGTGAAATATGTCTTTAATTCATTTGAACATAGATGGAAAAGAAGTAGTTGGTAGGGCAGGACAGACTATATTGCAAATCGCTAGAGAAAACAATATAGATATCCCTACTTTATGCTATGATGAGAAAGTTGAAATATACGGTTCTTGTGGACTATGTGTTGTTGAAGTTGAAGGGAATCCTAAACTTCTTAGATCATGTGCTACTATGGCTAGTGAAGGGATGGTTGTTACTACTAATTCAGAAAGAGTTTTAAGCTCAAGAAAAAATACACTTGAATTACTTTTATCTGATCACACTGGAGATTGCAGACCACCATGTGTACTAGCTTGCCCTGGTAATACAGATTGTCAAGGATATGTTGGCTTAGCTGCAAATATGGAATTTAAAGAGGGATTGAAACTTATAAAGGAACAGTTGCCATTACCTGCTAGTATTGGTAGGGTATGTCCACATCCATGCGAAGATGCTTGTAGAAGACAATTGGTTGAAGAACCAATTTCGATAGCTCACATGAAAGCATTTTTAGCAGATTTAGATCTAAATAGCGAAGACGTATACATTCCAGAAATCCCAGCGCCTACAGGAAAGAAAGTAGCTGTAATAGGTGGAGGGCCTGGTGGATTATCATGTGCTTATTTCTTAAGAACTTTTGGGCATGAAGTCGATATTTATGATCAAATGCCTCAAATGGGTGGTATGCTAAGATATGGTATACCAGAATATAGGTTGCCATCTTATGTAATAGACAGAGAGGTTGAAATCATTCAAAGAATGGGCGTAAAAATGCTAAACAATATAAAAATAGGCAGAGACTTAGATCTTAATTATTTAAGAAAAAATTACGATGCTGTTTATATTTCTATAGGAGCATGGAAGAGTTCTAGCTTAAGAGTGCCAGGTGAAGATCTAGAAGGAGTAATGGGTGGAATAGACTTCTTAAGGAAAGTCACTATTAATGAACCTCTTGCAATAGGTAATAGAGTAGCTGTTGTCGGTGGTGGAAATACTGCGATGGATGCTGCTAGAACTGCAGTAAGATTAGGCGCAAAAGAAGTGTATGTTTTATATAGAAGGACAGAAGCCGAAATGCCTGCTGAAGAAATAGAAATAAAAGAAGCTAGAGAAGAGGGTGTGGAATTTAAATTTTTAGTTGCACCAATTGAGATAATTGGAGAAAATGGGAAAGCGACTAAGATTAAATTACAGAAGATGATGTTAGGAGAAGAGGATGCTTCGGGAAGAAGAAAGCCTATACCTATTGAAGGAGAATTTGAATTTATTGATGTAGACCTCGTAATTGGTGCAATTGGGCAGGAGTCGAACCTTGAAGGCTTTGAAATAATTGAAAAAACAAGAAAAGGAACTATTGCAGCTGATGAAAATGCTTTTACTACAAATGTAGAAGGCATATTCGCAGGTGGAGATGTCATTAACCAAGGAGCCAATATAGCTATAAAAGCAATAGGAGATGCTAAAAAAGCTTCAAAAGTAATCAATTCTTTCTTAGAAGGGAACCTAGTACCTTATAGAAAACCATATGTTGTAGAGAGAAAAGATTTTTCTAAAGAAGATGTTAAGGATAAAGAAATAAAATATAGATCAAAAATGAGACATCTATCTGCTGAGGAAAGGAGAGATAATTTTAGAGAAGTTAATCTAGGATTTTCAGTAGAAGAAGCAGTAGAAGATGCTAAGAGATGTTTAGAATGTGGTTGTCATGATTACTTTGAATGTAAACTTTATAGATATGCAAACGAATATGATGTAGAACCAGAAAAATATGATGGGGAAAAACATCACAGAGAAGATAAAGACAATCATCCATTTATAGTTCGCAATGTTGATAAGTGTATCTTGTGCGGATTATGTGTGAGAATTTGTGATCAAATAATGGATAATGGGGCTTTAGGCCTTGTGAATAGAGGATTTGATACAATTGTAAAACCAGCTATGGAATTAGATTTAACAGAAACAAATTGTATTTCTTGTGGACAATGTGTTACAGCTTGTCCTGTAGGAGCTTTACAAGAAAGGCTTCAAATTGAAAAATCTGTACCTGTTGAAACCGAAGAAACGAAGACAATCTGTTCATATTGTTCTGTTGGATGCAATATATACCTTAACACAAGAGGAAATATGCTTTATAGAGCATTACCAAAAGAAAACAGTGAAGTTGACAATGGGCTACTTTGTGCTAGAGGGAGATTTGGATACAATATTGCAAAACAGAATAAGAGGTTAGTAAAACCACTATTGAAAGTAAATGGAGAGTTTAAAGAAACAACATTTGAAGAAGCTCTATTAGTTACTGCTAAGAAACTTCAATCTACAATAGCTAAGTATGGGCCAGATTCAATTGCGATAGCAATATCAGATAGATATACAAATGAAGAGATATATTTAGCAAAGAGATTGGCTAACGATATATTAAAGACAGATAATATCACATGCTTTAACAGAAACTATGGAGGTATAGAAGAAGTTATTGGAGTAGATGCTTCAACTAGCACATTTAAGGAATTAGAAAATGCTGATTTTATATTGGCAATAGGAACAAATATGATGAAAAATCATACTATCGCTGCATTAAAAGTAAAAAATGCTGTTGAAAAGGGTGCTAAATTGATAACCATAAATGATTCCTATGATCAAATAAATGATTGGGCTAAGTTAAATATAACTCCTGAAAACAATTTAGATATTCTAAAACAGTTATTAAAAGCAATAATTGATCTAGGATATGAACCAAAGAAAGCAGATGGATTTGTAGAACTTAAAGAAAGCCTAAATGGAGTAATAGCTACAGAAGATATAATCAACTTAGCAAAAGATTATACCACAAGTAAGAAAGCTATAATAGTATTTGATGAAAACAACATAACTGACGAAGCTGAAAGACTCATAGCAAGCATAGCTGTTGTTTCTGGGCAAATAGGAAAAGCTAGAAGGGGAATAATTCAACTGAAACCAAAAAATAACAGTCAAGGATTAGCTGATCTTAAAATAGACAAGCCTAACTCTGAAATTAAAAATAAGATTGAAAACAATACAATCAAAGCGATGCTTATACTAGGAGAAGACATTGAAGGACTGCCTCTAGAAAAATTAGAATTTTTAGCTGTTAGTGATCTTTACTTGACAACTACTGCTAAAAAAGCAGATTGTGTAATTCCAGCAGTAAGTTATGCAGAATCTAAAGGGACTTTCACCAATAGCGAAAGAAGAATACAAAAATTACATTCAGCTATTCCAGCACTATCAGGATATCAAAACTGGGAAATAATATATGCTATGATGCAAATGTTAGGCGAAACCAAAAAATACAATTCAGTGAATGAAATTACTGTTGAAATGGCAAGAGAAACATATAATTATTTCGGTTTTGAGGATTTCGGAGAAAGTGTAATCTGGCCATTAAATTGTCAGGAAGTATTCTTACATGATGGATTTATGTTTGAAGATAAAAAAGCAAAATTGAAAGCTGTAAAAGATGCAAAATTATTTGAACCTAAAAAAACTACTGACTATGTAGAAAAAGAATTTAAAGAAAAATATGAATCTATTTATTAAAAGGTATTGAAATCAAAAAAAGTAGAGCTGATATAATTCAGCTCTACATTGCTTTTGAGTAGTATTCCACAACTAATTGATCTTCTATCTCAATTGGGATTTCTTCTCTGTTAGGCATTCTTTCTAGTTTTACTGACATATTTGATTCGTCCTTTATTAGATAGGGCAGTGTGTTTAATAAATTACTTTCAAAGTTGTTTTTAAAAAGTTCTACTGATTTCGATTTTTCTTTCAAAGTAATTATGTCACCGACGGATATAATATAAGAGGGTATATCCACTTTTTTATTGTTCACTAAAATATGACCATGGACTACCATTTGTCTAGCCTGCCTTATAGAACTTGCGAATCCAGCCCTATATACTATATTATCCAATCTAGTTTCTAATAGCTTAACAAGTGCATGTCCAGTTTGATCTGGAGATTTCTTTGCCATTTTTACATATTTTGTAAATTGCTTTTCCATGACACCATAATAAGCTCTTAATCTTTGTTTTTCTAATAATTGCCTTCCATATTCGGACAATTTTTTGTCAGCTCTAGAAGTGCCTTTTTGGGCTCTGTCCATAGCTTTAGGATGACCACAAACATTAAGTCCCAATCTTCTAGATTGTTTGAATCTAGGTTGTTTCATATTCGCCATTAAATTATCAACTCCTTTAAAATTGCCGCGATAATTTAAGCCGAATTAATTATAGCACAATATATGACCGTTGTAAATGATAATTATTATCAAATAGATGATCTTATTTTGAATTTTTATAAGCTTCTCTAGACCTTTCAATAGCCTCAATGGCTTCTTCTACGCCAGTCCATCCTCCAACTATGACTTCTTTACCTTCCAATCTCTTATATTCTTTAAAGAAATGCTCAAATTCTTTTTTTAGATGCGAACCCATATCATCTACGGATTTCATATCTTCATATCTAGGATCATTTAAAGGTACTGCTATTATTTTTTCATCTTTTCCTTTTTCATCCTCCATCATAAACATTCCGATAACTCTAGCTGTTATTAAGCATCCAGGGAAAGTAGGATGAGCTAGCAATACCATTATGTCTATAGGATCACCATCTTCTGCTAAAGTATCAGGTATGTATCCATAATCAGTCGGATAAAACATTGGAGAAAACAAAGCCCTGTCAAGTTCAAATACTTTGTATTCTTTATTATATTCATATTTATTGCTGCTGCCTTTTGGTATCTCGATAAAAGCTTTAACTATATAGTCCATAAATTTCCTCCTAATATGGTTATTGTATTAATAAATTATACCAAATAGTTTTAGAATTTACATTAAATAATATAGCTTTTATATTAAATCTGTTATATTATTTAGAGTATAGAAACTTAAGGGGGATATTTATGAAAATATATGTAAGTGCTGACATAGAAGGGATAACTGGTACTACTTCCTGGGATGAAACTGAAAAAAAAGAGCAGTCATATAATTACTTTTCTATGCAAATGACAAAAGAAGTAAATGCATGTTGTATGGCACTAAATAAAATGGGAGCTAAAGAGATTATTATTAAAGATGCTCATGATAGTGGAAGAAATATAGATCATAGTTATTTACCCAAAAATACAAAACTCATAAGAGCGTGGAGCGGAAGTATATTTTCTATGGTTGAGGGACTAGATGAAAGTTTTGATGCAATACTTTTCATAGGATATCATTCGCCAGCATCATCTTCAAATAATCCCCTATCCCACACTATGAGTTTAAAAATATCAAAAATAATGATTAATGGGAAGATAGCAAGTGAATTTTTAATTCATGCTTATATAGCTGAATACTTCAAAGTACCAATAGCATTTTTATCAGGAGATAAGGGTTTGTGTGAAGAAGTAAAACTATATAATCCGAATATAGCTACAGTCGCAGTAAAAGAAGGAGTAGGCAATTCCACTATTAATATTCATCCCGAATTAGCATTAGAGCTTATCGAAGAGAATGTAACCAAAGTATTTGAAACAAAATTGATAAGTAACAATATAGGCTTGCCAAAATATTTTTCTGTTGATATAGAATATTTCAATCATTATGATGCCTATAGATTTTCAACATATAAAGGAGTATCTAGATTAGGAGATAAAACAATCCATTATGAGTCAGATGACTATTTAGATGTTTTAAGATTAATAAGTTTCTGTGCTTAGAGGAGAAATCTATGGAAAATGACAAAAAAATTAGATCTAGAATTTTATCAATGATTATTCCTATTACTGGAGAAAATATATTGCAGATGACAGCAGGTGTTGTTTCTATGGCAATGGTTGGAAGAATTAGTGAAATTGCAGTTGGAGCTGTAGGATTAAGCAATATAATTTTCAGGATAATTTGGGCGATTTTCAAGGGGATCTCAACAGGAACCTCAGTTTATGTAGCGCAAGGGTTTGGGGCTAAAGACAATGATAAGATTAGAAAAACGACAATTTGTGCATTTGCTATATTAATATTTTTATCCTTGTTCTTCGTTTACATAACCAAGAGATATAGTTTGCAATTACTATCAATTTTTAATCCAACGTTTACTTTGTTGGAATCAGCAAATTCATATCTAAATATTATTGTGTTTAGTTTACCTTTTACAGCATTAATATTGCTAGTTTCAGGTGTTTTTCAAGGGATGGGAAATTCTAAGACTCCAATGTTTATAGTATTGGTTTTAAATTTTTTCAATATAATATTAAGTTATGTATTAATTTTCGGAAAACTTGGTTTGCCAGCTTTAGGGTTAAAAGGGGCTGCAATAGCATATGTGTCTAGTTATTTAATAGCTGCTATAGTTGGAGTAGTTGTATTGATTTACAGGGAAGAAATCTTTAAATTGAAATATTTAAAATTTAAGAAATTTATAAGTTTCAATGAAATCAATAAGCTAGTTAAATTTTCAATGCCTACAGTATTAGAGATGAGTTTTTGGCAATTTGCATCGATAATAATTACAAGAGCTATACTTAATTATGGGGAAACAGCTTATGCAGCTTATCAGTTAGGGCTACAAGCAGAATCCTTATCATATATGCCAGCAGCTGGCTTTGGAATAGCAGCTTCAACATTTGTAGGACAATCTATTGGTTCGAGGGATAACGAATTAGCAAGAAAATATATGAGATACATATACAAATACTCAATTATAATTACAACCATTGCATCTTTAGCATTGCTTATATTTCCTTACCAAATAATGAGACTGTTGACACCAGAAATTGAAGTTATAGCATTAGGTGCACAATATTTATTTGTGATGGGATTAGTTCAATTGCCTCAAAATATTGCAGGAGTTCTTAATGGAGCTTTAAGAGGAGCTGGATATCCTAAGATTAGCATGCTCAATATAGGAGTTGGCCTCTGGGGAGTTAGAATACCATTAGTGTTATTATTTACTCATTATTTTAATGCAGAGATATATTGGATATGGATTGCTATGGGTATAGATTTAACAGTTAGATTTATATTATCTCTAGTGACATTTAGAAAAAAAGATATCTACAATGTAAATACTATATTAAATTAGAGGAGGAAACGATGAGAATATTAATAAAAAATATAGATATAGTAACTATGGATGAGCAGGATAACGTATTTAAAAAATCCAATATTTTAATTGAAAATAATTTAATTAAATTTATAGGAAATGATGAAATTAATCCAAATATTGTAGATTATACAATAGATGGATTAAATAAGTTAGCGATGCCGGGGCTTATTAACTGCCATACTCATTTAGGAATGAGTATTTTTAGAAATTATGCTGACGATATGAATCTCTCAGAATGGCTAACGAAAAAAATTTGGCCTGCTGAAGCCAAACTACAAGCTGAAGATGTTTTTTGGGCTAGCTTGTTGAGTATGGCTGAGATGATTGCTTCTGGAACGACTGCATTTTGTGATATGTACTTTTTTATGGATAAAGTAGTAGAAGCATTAGAAATATCTAAGATGAGAGGGACACTTGCTAGAGGGATAGTTGAAGAAAATAATTTATCAGACTTTAAAATTAATGAGAGTGAAATGCTTTTTAAGGAATATAATAATTCTCTAAATGGCAGGATAAAAATAATGTTTGGGCCGCATGCTCCATATACTTGTAGCCCTGAATTTTTAGGGAAAATCATAAGTTCAGCATCAAAATTAAATGCAAGCATACATATTCATTTATCAGAAACAAAAGATGAAGTAGAAAACAGCTATAAAATTCTCAAAAAATCACCAATCAGACATGTTTATGACCTGGGGTTATTTGAGCTACATACAATTGCTGCACATTGCGTTCATATAAATGATGAAGACATTAATATATTGAAAGAAAAGAATGTTTACCCAGTGAATAACCCAAGTAGTAATTTCAAGTTAGCTAGTGGTTTTTCTCCTGTAAATAAAATGCTAAAAGAGGGAATAAAAGTAGCATTGGGAACAGATGGAGCAGCATCAAACAATAATCTTAATATGTTTAAAGAAATAAGCATGGCGAGCATAGTTAACAAAGCAGTTGACAATGATCCGATGAGCGTATCAGCTTTAGAAACGCTAAAAATGGCTACATTAAACGGGGCATACGCATTAGGATTAGAAAAAGAGATAGGCTCATTAGAAGTTGGGAAAAAGGCAGATATAATAATTTTAGACATGGATAAACCACATCTTTGCCCAAGAAATAATTACTTCTCAACATTAGCATATTCTGCTTATGGAAGTGATGTTGATACTGTAATTGTAGATGGGAATATTTTGATGGAAAAAAGAGAATTTAAAACTTTAGACATTGAGAAAATAAAGTATATGGCAAATAAAATTTCTAATGATTTATTAAATAATAGATAAATAATGGTTGCAAAACAAAATAATATATGGTATATTATCGAATAGATACTAAAATGCTAGGAATTGGTAAAGTACCATAATGATTACATCAAAGAGAGAACTTCATTTGCTGGGAGAAGTTTATGTATAGTTATAGGGAAGTGCACCAATGAGCAAAAAAGTTGAATATTTAGTAGACTTTTTCGGCTGCCACCGTTATTTGGCTAAGATATGAAAGTATCTAAAGAGATGGGATTTCCCAAACAGAGTGGAACCGCGAAGTAGACCTTTGCCTCTGTATATTTAATATACAGTCGCATAGGTTTTTTTATTTGAAGAAATATTAATAAAACAGGAGGCATTATTATGGTATATGAAAATATCTTAGAATTAATTGGAAACACTCCAATTGTTAAAACGAAAAAAGTAAATGAAAATCAAGCTGATATTTATGTTAAAATTGAAAGCTTCAATCCTGGAGGAAGCGTTAAGGATAGACCAGCATTATATATGATTAACGATGCATTAAAAACAGGAAAGCTGAAAAAAAATCAACCAATAATCGAAGCTACTAGTGGTAATATGGGAATTGCTTTAGCTATGATAGGAACAGTTTTAGGAAATCATGTAATTTTAGTTATGCCTGAGACAATGAGCATAGAAAGAAGAAAAATCCTAAAAGCATATGGTGCAGAGTTGATTTTGACCGAGGGAGCAAAAGGCATGAAAGGAGCAGTAGATAAAGTACAGGAATTATTGAAAGACAATGACTATTTTTGGCCAAGACAATTTGAAAACAATGCAAATGTGCTAGCACATTATGAAACTACTGCAAAAGAAATATTGAGGGATTTTGGAGGAAAGATAGATGCATTTGTTGCTGGAGTAGGCACTGGTGGAACAGTGTCAGGAGTGGGAAAAGCACTTAAAGAATTAGACAGAGATATTAAAATAGTTGCAGTTCAGCCTGAAAAATCCAAAGTTCTATCAGGAGAAAATCCATCATCACATGGGATACAAGGGATAGGAGCGAATTTTATTCCAGCAATTTACAACAACGATGTAGTTGACGAAATTATAAGCGTTAAGGATGAAGATGCTTTTGAATGGGCTAGATATTTAGCTAAAGAAGAAGGACTGTTAGTTGGTATTAGTTCTGGGGCAAATTACTTTGGAAGTCTTGAAGTAGCAAAAAAATTAGGTACAGGGAGAAAAGTTATTACCGTTTTGCCAGATACAGGAGAGAGATATCTTACTACTGCATTATTTAATTTGGAGTGATAAAAATGATTAAGACTTTAATAGAAGAAGGTAAAAATGTTTTACAAAAAGATCCTGCAACAAACAGTTTGTTTGAAGCAATCTTTTTTTCGCCAGGAGTTAGAGCCATAGCTGCCCATAAAATATCTCATTCATTGTATAAAAAAGGTCATTTTACTTTAGCAAGATGGATATCTTACAGGGCTAGAAAAAAAACAGGTATAGAAATCCATCCTGGTGCAAAAATAGGAAAAAGAGTTTTTATAGACCATGGAATGGGAGTAGTTATTGGTGAAACAGCAGAGGTTGGAAATGATGTTACTATTTATCACGGAGTTACCTTAGGTGGAGTAGGAACACAAAAAGGAGTAAAAAGACATCCAACTATTGGAAACAATGTAATGATTGGCGCAGGTTCTAAAATTCTAGGTCCAATTTATATTGGAAACAATTCAAAAATTGGAGCAAATGCTGTAGTCCTAAAAGATGTACCTGAGAATGCAACTGCAGTGGGTGTACCGGCAAAAATTATAAAAAAAGATAGTCATGATTATATTTATGCAATATAAAGGCAGAATTTGACTGCCTTTATTTTTTTACGCAAATTTTTGAATTATTATTAAAATAAAGTATAATATAAATGAGCGATAATTAATGGAGGAATAAAATATGAAATGTGAATATGATTTGATGAAACCATCTTGGTGCCCAGGATGTGGGAATTTTATGATTAGAGATGCTTTAAAAATTGCTTTAGAAGAACTATCGATACCTCCTTCTCAAGCAGTTTTAGTATCAGGAATAGGACAAGCTGCTAAGATGCCACATTATATAGGTATAAATGGCTTTAATGGATTACACGGTAGAGCATTACCACCGGCAATAGGAATTAAGATGGCAAATAAAGACTTAACTGTTATAGTAGAATCTGGAGATGGAGATACTTATGGAGAAGGCGGAAATCATTTTATTCACGCAATTAGAAGAAATATAAACATTGCTCATTTTGTTCATAATAATCAAATCTATGGACTAACCAAAGGGCAAGCTTCTCCTACAACTGCATTAGGGCAAAAAACGACTCTGCAGTATGATGGAGTTAAACTTAACCCTATTAATCCAGTAGCATTAAGTTTAACTATGGGAGCAGGCTTTGTAGCTAGAGGTTTTTCTGGAGATATAAAACATTTATCTTCAATAATGAAAGAAGCTATATTATATAAAGGATATGCACATATAGATATATTGCAACCATGTGTAGTATGGAATAAAGTCAACACATATAAATGGTACAAGGACAGGGTCTATAAACTAGACGAAAGCCATGATTTTACTAATTTTGATATGGCTTATAAGAAAGCATTAGAATTTGGGGATAAAATACCTATAGGCATTTTATACAAAGTGGAAAAAGAAACATATGAACAAAAGTTTTCATTCATTGAAAGTGGAGAGCCTCTTGTTAATGCCAAATTAGATCCTAACAATGCTAAACATCTGCTAAAAGAATTTTATTAGGAGGAGAATATGGACTATTCGATTTTGATAGGCGGTGCTGCGGGCCAAGGCATTGAAACTGTAGCAGAGTTAGTGGAAAAGATGATAAAGAGAACTGGTTATCATATATTTACTTACAAAGACTATATGTCTATGGTTAGAGGAGGACATAATTTTGTACAAATACGGTTTTCTGACAATGAATTATACACTTATGATAACAAGGTAGATATTATTTTTGCGATGACACAAGAAACAATTGATAAGCATAGTGCTAAACTTAAATCTGGTGGGCTTATAATTGGAGATGAAAGTTTTGTTGAGGAAAACTATTTAAAATTACCATTAAATAAAATCGCAAGAGATATAGGAAACAATAAAGTAATTGGGACAATTGGAGTAGGGTATATAGCTAAGCTATTTGGGGTTCCAAAGGATATTGCTAAAAATTCAGTTGAAGAAATATTTAAGAATAAAGATGTAGATTCAAATATTAAAGCATTTGAGGCTGGATACGAAATTGGGATACAAAAATATAAATTAGACAGATTTGAAGATGATAAAATATTAATAAACGGAAATCAAGCTTTAGCTTTAGGGGCTATAGCTGCAGGATTAAAATTTTATTGTGGATACCCTATGACGCCATCTACTAGTGTGATGAGCTATATTTCTAAGCATGCAGATGAAATGGAAATAGTTGTAGATCAAGTTGAGGATGAAGTCGCAGCTTTGAATATGGCCCTAGGGGCTTCATTTGGAGGAGTTAGGGCAATGACTGGTTCTTCTGGTGGAGGATTTGCCCTAATGATAGAAGCTTTGAGTTTAGCTGGAATAATGGAAATACCAATAGTTCTGTTCAACGCACAAAGACCTGGACCTGCAACTGGATTATCTACAAGAAGTGAGCAAGCTGATTTGAGATTTGTAATACATGCAGGGCATGGTGAATTTCCGAGAATGGTAATTGCATTAAGAACACCTGAGGATGCTTTCTATCAGACTGCCAGAGCATTCAATATAGCTGAAAAATATCAAATACCAGTAATACTATTGACGGATGAGTATTTGGCTGACTATGATATTACAATAAGACCTTTTGACTTCAATAAAATCAAAATAGAAAGATATATTTCTAACGAAAATGATATTGAAGACGAAAGATATAAACGATACAAATATACAACAAGTGGAATTTCCCCTAGATTAATTCCGGGGATTGCTAAAGAAAAGTTAATTTTAGTTGATAGCCATGAACACAATGAATATGGGAACATAGATGAATCTATAGAAACAAGAGTTAATATGATGAAGAAAAGAATGAAAAAATTAGAGGCTTTAAAAGAAGAGCTAATAGAACCTGAATTTATAGGAAATGAGGACTATGACTATCTATTAGTGGGATTTGGGTCTACTTATGGAGCTCTGAAAGAAACTGTTTCAAGGTTAAATGATGAAAACATTAAATTTGCAGCTTTAGTTTATGGAGACATATTTCCATTTCCAGTTAAGAGTCTAAATTTTTATGCTAAGAAAGCAAAAAAAGTTATGGTGGTTGAACAAAATTATTCGTCTCAATTAAAGAGTTTAATTGATGAGTATACAGATATAAAAGTAGAAAATTCAATACTAAAATATGATGGAAGAGCTATGAATGCTAATTATATAATAACTGAAATCAACAAAATCATAAAAAATAAACACTAAAATAGAGGTGTTAAAATGGAAGAGAATAGATCAACACCTAGATATGAAAAAATAGCATTAGACATAGCTAATGCAATATATAAGGGACAATATGAAGAAGGCGATAAACTCTACGGGAGATCTACTTTAGCCGGCACTTACAATGTTTCACCAGAAACTATAAGGAGGGCTATAAAAATACTTGAAGATGTAGGGGTAGTTGAATCATCTAAGGGAAGTGGCATAACTATTATATCCAAAGAAAAAGCATTTAAATATATAAATAGATTTAAAAACATTGAGAGCGTGACTTCATATAGGATTAAATTACAAGAATTATTTGATAAAAAGAATGAAATAGAAGAAGAAATATTACAAATTGTTGATAGAATAATAGAAAGAAGTAGTGTTTTAAGCAACATAACAGCATTGACTCCTTTTGAACTAGAAATTACTGATAAATGTAATTTTATAGGCAAGACAATAGGAGAGATTAATTTTTGGCAAAATACAGGAGCTACGATAGTAGGTATAAGAAGGCGGAATGAAACATTATTATCACCAGGTCCTTACGCAACAATAGAGCGCGGAGACATTCTTTTAATAATCGGAGAAGATGGAATTGTAGAAAGTGTAAAAAGATTTCTTGAAGGAGATTGATTTTAAGAGATTTATGGGTATCAATAACCAAAGGAGGTATTGAAATGAAAAAGATATTAGTGCCTGTAGATGGGTCTGAGTATTCAAAAAAAGCTTTATTGAAAGCAAAAGAATTCGGTATGTATAATGAATCTCAAATAATTATTTTGTGCGTGGTAAACAGCTTAAAAGACAATCCTTATATAATCGATCAAGATTTTACTACAGAATTGAGTAAAAAGAATATAGAGATTGGTAAATCGATACTTAATGAAGCTCTTGAATTATTTGCTGACTATCCTTATAAAGCAGAGGCAAGATTAAAAAACTCTGAAGACATAGCAGAAGCTATAATTGAAACTGCAGAAGAAGAAAATGTAGATTTGATAGTTATGGGAAGAAGAGGAATGAACGAATCATCTAGATCTCTTTTGGGAAGTGTTTCTAATAAAGTATTAAATTATATAAACAAGTCAGTTTTAGTAGTAAAATAGGTAGCTTAAGCTACCTATTTTACTTTGTATAATTATCAAAATACCCTTGAATATAAACTAGAGGGGTACCTTTATCTCCACTTCCAGATGTCAAATCTGCTAATGAGCCAATCAAATCAGTTAGTCTTCTTGGAGTTGTTCCTTGGGAAATCATCTCTCCAACTAAGGAACCATCTTTATTAGCAATATAATCAGAAATTGCCTTTCTTAATTCATCACCAGATAAATCTTTGAACAAATCATCTGCTAAGTATTTTAGTTTAACTTCATTTGGAGTTCCCTCTAAGCCTTTGGTATAAGCTGGTGAAACAACAGGGTCAGCTAGCTCCCATATTTTCCCAACAGGATCTTTAAAAGCACCATCACCATAAATCATAACTTCGATGGTCTTTCCAGTTAAATTTTTAATTTCTTTTTGAATAGCTTCAACAATTGGTTGACCATCTCTTGGGAATAATTTAATTTTCTCTTCACTTGATTTATTGGAACCTAATAGCCCATATTGAGGATTATAACCACTACCATTAATAGGAGATGTTAATATTTCATCTAATCCATATATCTTGATTCCACCATATTTTTTTAGAAGACTTTTAGTGCGTTCTCGTGTATGGATATCGCAAGCTAATACATTCTTTGTATAATCCAAAATTGTAAGAGGATTATTTGAAAATATTATTTCATATTCTACATTGAATTCGTCTAATATTGATTTATAGTACTCTATATAATCTACACCGGTGAATTTATGCTTGTTGTAGCCAAAATATTCTCTAAATTGTTTTTCTGTTAAAACATCAGTCCAAGGATTAACTCCTTTTATATCTAAAACGTCCATATCGACTAGGTGATTACCAACTTCATCTGAAGGATAGCTTAACATAAGAGTTATTTTTTTTGCACCTTTAGCAATTCCTTTTAAAATAATCCCAAATCTATTTCTGCTCAATATTGGGAATATCAATCCAAAATGTTCACCTGAAAATTTATTCATGATATCTACTGATATATCATCAATAGTAGCATAATTACCTTGTGCACGAGCGACAACAGATTCTGTTATACACAAACAATCTCTATCATTAAGCTCAAAATTAACTTCTGAGGATGCTTTCAATAAAGTGTCAATAGAAATTTTAACAATGTTATCTCCTTCTCTTATTATGGGAGTGCGTAAACTTCTAACGGTTGTTCCAACAATTCTTTCCATGATAACCTCCTAAAATATTGGCTTAGTTTATGAATTAAGTATATAATATATTATGTCATTAGTAAAATAAATATATTTAATAACAAACATAAGGTGAGATTATATGGTAGAAAAATTAGATTTGTATAAAGTCTTTAATGAAGTTGCTATACAAAAAAGCATCACAAAAGCAGCAAAAAAGCTTTACGTTAGCCAACCAGCTATTTCTCAAGCTATATCTCAATTGGAAGATGAATTAGGAGTAACATTATTTATTAGAAATTCAAAAGGAGTAAATTTGACCACTGAAGGCAGAATATTGTTTAAACATGTAAATGCAGGGATAAATCAGATTTTAATGGGGGAAATAAAGATACTTGAATCAAAGAAAATGGACTTTGGTTCATTGATAATTGGAGTTGGGGATACAATATTAAGGTATATGCTGATAGACACTTTGCTTGAATACAAACAAAAATACCCTAAAATACAACTAAGGATTATAAACAGAACGTCAGATGAATTAGTTAAACTTGTTGAATCTGGGGAAATTGAATTGGCAATATGTAATTTACCAATTGATAATTCGAATTTAAAAACAAAAAAAATAAGAGAAATTCAAGATATTTTGGTAACTAGCCCTAAACATTTTAAGAATATAGACGATAATATATCTTTAAGAGATGTATTGGAGTATCCACTAATAATGTTAGATAAGAGATCAAATACTAGAAAATATGTAGAAAATTATTTGTTTTCAAAAGAAATAATTATTCGGCCTCAAATCGAATTGGGTTCTCATGATTTGGTATTAGAATTTGTAAAAAACGGATTTGGTTTTGCATTTGTGGTAAAAGAATTTTCAGATGAGTACATTGTTAGGGGAGAAATCATTCAAGTTAAAACAGAAATAGATATACCCAAAAGGAGTATTGGCATTTGTTATATAGATGAAAAAACATTATCACATGCAGCATATGAATTTTTAAATATTTTACAAATATAATCTAATAGACTGGGTATAAATCCACTATAAATATTTATGGAGGGCAATATGACTTTAAAAGATTACGATGATGAAAATAAAATAAGTTTGCTCAACGATAAAAATCCCAAAAAAGAAAGTTTAAAACTGACATTTATATATTTAATAATTGGGACCGTATGGATTTATTTCTCGGACAGAGTCGTGCTATTGTTTACAGATAATCCTAGAACTATATATTTGATTTCATTATATAAAGGATGGTTTTATATTTTTATAACTGCATTTATATTCTATTATGTCATAAAAAATCAGTTTGAAAAGTACATTATAGCTTTGAGAAACACCTTGAATGCATATGACGAAATTTCCAATCTAACTGTAAAACTTGATAAATTGAAAAAAGATTATAACATTTACGAGGACAAGTTAAAAGACATGCAACAATTTTTCGATTTATCTATAAAAGGATCAGAAAATGGGATATGGCGTTGGGATATAAGAGACAACAAATACTACACATCTATATTAACAAAACCTCAATTTGGATATTCAGAAGAGTATCAAAATCAAGTTAATACAATTGAAAAATGGAGAGAACATATTCACAAGGATGATTTAAAATATTCTATTGAACGCTTTGAAAAGGTATTGAATTCCGGTGATGAAATTTATGAAAATGCTTTACGAGTGAGAACTAGAAGCGGAAATTACAGATGGATAGTAACATCTGGGAAAATCTTGCGAGATGATTCAGGTAATCCTATAGCAATTGGTGGTTCACATTTAGATATAACAGAAAAATTAAAGTTAGAAGAAGAATATAGAAAGCAAGGAGATTACTTAAATATATTATTAAATGATATATCTTTAATAGTAATCAACTGTGATGTAGAAGGTAAAATTCAAAGCATTAATAAATTCGCACAGCAATTTCTTGGATATGATGAATTTGAACTAATTGGTAAAGATATTAGATATTTAATACCTGATGAAGAAAACAAAAGAGATGTTGAGCAATTTATCCCGCTTATCTTAGAAGGAGTAATGATAAAAGATACTGAGACGGAGTTATTAACTAAGGAAAATATTAAGAAAACAGTATTATGGAGTAATACTTATTCATATGATGACTATGGAAAAGTAAGTGAAATTATATTTATTGGAAGTGATATAACACAAAGGAAGGAAATGGAGAAACAATTATATAACTTAGCTTATTATGATCAGCTAACAGGTTTACCTAATGTATATAAACTTCAAGAAGATATTCATAAATTTATAGAAAAAGCGATAAATGATGATTTGGAAATTGTATTTGTATATTCTGACATAGATGATTTCAATATAATTAATGAGATTTATGGTCATAGTGAAGGAGATAAATTACTTGTTGATATTTCAAAAAAAATAACTTCTTTTTTTCCGTTTGAAAACTATGTTTATAGATTTGGTGGGGATGAATATGTAATTATATTGTTACTTAATAGCAAAGAACGAAAAAATAAATTAGATGATAAAATAAATGAAGTATTAAAATATTCAAATGAAGCTCATTCTATGTTACATAGAGAATATAATATAAGTTTTAGTGCTGGAGTAGCTTTTTATCCTATTCAAGGAAGGGATTATGAGGATCTGCTTAAGAAAGCTGATTTAGCTTTAAATCATGCAAAAAAATATGGGAAGGGAAGGACTGTTGTTTATTTTGATGAACTTGATAAAAAAATAAAGGAAACTGTGCAACTAAATGAAGATTTAAAATTAGCTATTGATCGAAATGAATTTTTCCTATTATATCAACCTCAGATAGATTTAAAAACAATGAAAATTTTCGGAGCAGAAGCTTTGATAAGGTGGAAAAGACCAAGATATGGGATAGAAAGCCCATTATATTTCATTCCACATGCTGAAAAAACCGGAGATATTATTAAAATAGACTGCTGGGTAATCGAAGAAGCTTTAAAAGAGATTAATCAACTCTCTTCAATTGGATTAAATGATATCAAAATATCGATTAACATATCAGGAAATTTAATAAGCAATTTAGAAGAACTTAAGCGTATTATTAGCTGTCTGTCTTCAAAATATGAATTTAAAAATACTTGTTTTGAGATAACAGAAACTAGCTTGATAGAAAACCTTGAAAGCAGTTACGAAGCAATTGAAACAATAAAGAATGTTGATGGGAAAGTTGCACTAGATGATTTTGGAGTTGGTTATTCTTCTTTGTCATATTTACAAGTCTTATCTATAGATTTACTAAAAATAGATAAATCATTTGTAGAATTGATTGATAAAAATATTGAAGATAGAAAAATCATGGAGATGATAGTGCGCTTGTCTCATGAATTAGGAATGGAAGTCTTAGCTGAAGGGATAGAGACCAAGGAACAGCTAGAACAAATTAAAGAGATAGGATGTGACTATGCTCAAGGTTATTATTTTTACAAGCCAATGCCTAAAGAAGAATTTGAAGAATTGATGCGAAAGCAATTAAACATTTATTAAATGCATTTAAAAGATAATCCTATTAAAAGGAGAAAAAAATGAATAATAAAGATGGAAGCATAAAATTAAAATTATTAATTAAAACTTCAGATAACACATTAATTTCAATAATTGAAGCTTTGTTTAGAGATAATAACATCCCTTACATTCTAAAGGAAAAAGGCTCAGGAGGCTATTTAAGAATTATTAGTGGCCATTCAATTTACGGCACTGAAGTTTATGTATCTGAAGAAGATTTTAACAAGGCTACAGATTTATTAGACCTTATATCGAGCGAAGATATTAAGGACTAGCTATTTTCTTTAGATACTTTACATTGTTAAATAAATTGGTTATAATCAATTTAATATTTTACTAAAATCCCTTTACTTTATATGGTAAAGGGACTTATAATATCATATAGGGTGATGAAATGGATAAAAAAACAGTTTTAAGCGGTATACAACCTTCAGGCTCTCTTACTTTAGGCAACTATATCGGAGCATTAAGGAATTTTTCTGACTTTCAAAATGAATATGAATGTTATTATTGCATAGTAGATTTACATGCTATTACAGTGCCTCAGGTACCTAAAGATTTGAGAAAAAATACTTTAGAAGTATTAGCTCTATATTTAGCATGTGGATTGAATCCCGATAAATCGACCATTTTTATACAATCACACGTACATGAACATGCTGAACTTGCCTGGGTGTTAAACACTATAACATATATGGGACAACTAAATAGAATGACTCAATATAAGGATAAATCAAGGAAATATAATGAAAGCATAAACGCAGGATTATTTACATATCCTGTTTTGATGGCTGCAGATATATTGCTTTATCAAGCTGATTTAGTTCCTGTAGGAGAAGATCAAAGACAACATTTAGAATTAGCTAGGGATTTAGCGATCAGATTCAACAATAAATACAGTGACACATTTAGTATACCTGAACCATTCATTAGAAGCACAGGTTCAAAGATAATGAGTTTACAGGATCCATCTATAAAGATGAGTAAATCTGATCCTGATAAAAATGCATATATTTTACTTTTAGATGATAAAGACACGATTTACAAGAAAATAAAGAGAGCAGTAACTGATTCTGAAAACCATATAGACTATAATGACAGGCAATTAGGATTAAAGAATCTAATAGACATTTTTTCTTCTTTAACAGATAAAAGGGCAGAAGAAATAGTTGAAATGTATCAAAACAAAGGATATGGAGAATTCAAAGATGATTTAGCTGAAATTATAATTGATTGTTTAGAGCCTATCCAAAGAAGATATAAAGAATTAATATCAGATAAAGAATATTTAGAAAAGATTTATTCCATAGGAGCAATTAAAGCAGAGAGAAAAGCTAATATTACCCTAAGGAAAGTATATAAAAAAGTTGGTTTTGTACCTAAACCTGACATGATTAAGTAATATTGTTAATTTTTAAATAAATTTGATAGGGGAGAAAAACATTGACATTACCTAATATCATAACATTCTTTAGATTGCTATTAGTACCAATTTATCTTTTAGTTTATTATTCTAATCTAAAAAATAGGATAGTAGTTGCTGGAATTATTTTCTTTTTAGCAGGCATATCAGATGTGTTAGACGGATATATTGCTAGGAAGTATAATAAATCAAGCAAATTAGGGACAGTCCTAGATCCTTTTGCTGACAAATTGATGGCATTTGCAGTTATGATTTCATTTTATTCAGATGGGTTAATGCCTTTATGGATATTGATACCTATATTCGTTAAAGAACTTGTTATGATATTAGGTGGTACAAAGTTATTGTTTAAACATGATAATTCTGTTATACCATCAAATAAGTTTGGTAAAATTGCTACTTTTCTTCTTTATTTATCAGTATTTTTAATAATAGTAAAAGTTCCACATTACATAATAATACTTTCATTAACACTTACTTTAGTTGCAAATCTATTAGCATTTTATAATTATTTAAAATTATATAAAATAGCAACGAAAAACGGTAATTGACAATTTCTACTGCTTAAATTATAATTAGATAAAATTATAACTACGATGATAAAGAGGAGTAGCCTTTTTCCAATTATAGAGAGCAGGCTCTAGGCTGGAAAGCTTGCATTGTGAAACTGGCGAAGGTAGCTTTTGAGTTTCTAAACTGAATTAATAGTAGGTTTAGACGGATAAACCCGTTAGAGATACAAAGAGCCATAATTTTTTATGGAATTAAGGTGGTACCGCGGCCCTTCGTCCTTATTTAGCAGAGGATGAAGGGCCTATTTTTTAAGGAGGGATATAAATGCGAGAAAATTTACAGAAGAATTATGATCCAAAAGATTTTGAAGAAAAATTATATAATTATTGGAATGATAATGGTTATTTTACACCAAAGGTTGATAAATCTAAGAAACCTTATACTATAATGATGCCACCTCCAAATGTTACAGGAACACTTCATATGGGACATGCTTTAAATAACACAATACAAGATATTTTGATTAGGTATAAAAGGATGCAAGGGTATGAAGCGTTGTGGCTACCTGGAACAGATCATGCAAGTATATCAACAGAAGCGAAAGTTGTTGAAAAATTAAAAAAAGAAGGCAAGACAAAGGAAGAACTTGGTAGAGAGAAGTTTTTAGAAGAAGCATGGGATTGGACAAGAATTTATGGTGGAAGAATCAAAAATCAACTTAA
This sequence comes from Soehngenia sp., assembly GCF_055108775.1. Lineage (NCBI taxonomy): Bacteria > Bacillati > Bacillota > Tissierellia > Tissierellales > Tissierellaceae > Soehngenia > Soehngenia sp. Next base: position 27,013 of record NZ_JBSQIL010000008.1, read on the forward strand.
AAAATTAGGAGTTTCTTGTGACTGGTCAAGAGAAAGATTCACTTTGGATGAGCACATGAACAAAGCCGTAACTGAGATGTTTGTAAGGTTATATGAAAAAGGCTTAATTTATAGAGGAGATAGAATTATCAATTGGTGCCCAAGTTGTCATACAGCTATATCGGATGCAGAAGTAGAACATGAAGAAGCTCATGGGAATATGTATTATATAAAGTATCAGATTAAAGATACTGATGAAGCAATAGTTATTGCAACCACAAGGCCCGAAACAATGTTTGGAGATCTAGCTGTTGCTGTAAACCCAAATGATGACAGATATAAAGATTATGTAGGGAAGATTGCAATTCTACCATTATCAAACAGAGAAATCCCAGTTATTGCTGATGAATATGTCGAGATGGATTTTGGGACAGGAGCATTAAAAATCACCCCATCTCATGATCCAAATGATTTTGAAGTTGGTGAAAGACACGATTTGGGACATTTAATCGTATTAGATGAGGATGGCAGGATAAATGAAAATGGTGGTAAATATAAAGGACTTGATAGATTTGAAGCAAGAAAAAAAGTGGTAGAAGACCTTAAAGAATTAGGATATTTAGTCGATGTAAAAGAACATGATAATGCTGTAGGGCATTGCGAAAGATGCAAAACAATAATAGAACCTATCATATCTAAACAATGGTTTGTTAAAATGGAACCACTTGCTAAACCAGCAATAGAGGCATACAAGAATGGGGAATTAAATTTTATTCCAGATAGATTTGGGAAAGTATATCTTCATTGGTTAGAAAATATCAAAGATTGGTGTATTTCAAGACAACTATGGTGGGGACATAGATTGCCAGTATATTATTGCCAGAGCTGTGGAGAAATTGTCGTAAGTAGAGATGACATTGATCAATGTCCGATATGCAAAAGCTCAAATATAAATCAAGATACTGATACACTAGACACTTGGTTTTCATCAGGGCTATGGCCTTTTTCGACATTAGGATGGCCCGATGATACTCCTGATCTTGAGTACTTTTTCCCGACAGACACCTTGGTTACAGGTTATGACATAATATTTTTCTGGGTAATAAGAATGGTTGTAACAAGCTTAAGTGAGATGGGAGAAGTTCCGTTTAGAGATGTATTTTTAACAGGACTTGTCAGGGATTCTCAAGGAAGAAAAATGAGCAAATCACTCGGAAATGGTATAGATCCGTTAGAATTAATTGAGGAATATGGAGCTGATGCCTTAAGGTTTACACTAGTTACAGGGAACTCTCCTGGAAATGATATGAGGTTTTATACAGAAAGAGTAGAAGCAAATAGAAATTTTGCCAATAAATTATGGAATGCTTCTCGATTTTTGCTTATGAATTTAGAGGATGATTTTGAAAGTTTAAGAGAAGATGAGATGAAATTAGAAGATGAAGATAAGTGGATTCTAACCAAACTTAACGACATGATTCCTCAAGTTAATGATAATCTAGATAAATACGAATTAGGTTTAGCAGCTTCAAAAATATACGAGTTTTTGTGGGATGATTTTTGTGATTGGTATATTGAGATGGTAAAAACAAGATTATATGGTGAAGATGGTATAAGCAAAAAAACAGCTCAAACTGTACTTTTGTTGGTATTAAAAGACATCTTAAAATTGTTGCATCCATTTATGCCATTTATAACAGAAGAAATATGGCAGCATCTTCCTGAGATTGACAAACCTCTTATTATTGAAAATTGGCCTACTAAGAGCCAAGAGATGATTTTTCCTAAGGAAAAAGAAGAAATCGATTATGTAAAAGTCGCAATTAAAGCTATAAGAAACATAAGAGCAGAAATGAATGTATCAAATACAAAAAAATCTAAATTAATCTTTGTTCCAGATAATGATGAAATAAAAAATACAATAATTAAAAATTCAAGGAAATTTATAACTCTTGCGAGTGCAGAAGATATTGAAATAGCTGAAAATAAGACTGATTTTGGCATGGATTATGTATCTATAGTGCTAGAAAGATGCATTGTTTATATTCCGCTAAAAGATCTTATAGATGTGTCTAAAGAAATTGAAAGATTAAGGAAAGAAAAGCAAAAATTACAAGATGAAATAGATAGAGTAGACAATAAATTATCGAATATAGGTTTTATATCTAAAGCACCTAAACATATTATTGACGAAGAAAAAGAAAAGAAAGACAAATACAGTCAAATGTTAGATTCTGTTTTAGAAAGATTAAGTTTAATGGAAAGATTATTGGAGGCAAATAAATGAATTATGAGGAAGCTATAAATTTCATTGATGACAAAAATAAATATGGCTCAAGACTAGGATTGGATTCTATTAAAAAACTCTTGAGTTTACTCAATAATCCTCATCATAATTTAAAATATATCCATGTTGCAGGAACAAATGGAAAGGGTTCAACTTGTGCATATTTAACAAACTGCTTGATAGAAGCAGGCTATAAGACAGGGCTCTATACATCTCCACATCTAGAAAGATTTACGGAGCGAGTTCAAGTAAATGGAAAAGAAATAACAGAAGAAGAAGTAGCTATATTAACTGAAAAAGTAAAAATAGCATGTGATGAAATGGTCAGACTTGGTTTGGAGCATCCAACTACTTTTGAAATAATTACAGCTATAGGATTTTTGTATTTTTATGAAAAAAAAGTGGATATAGTAGTTTTAGAAGTTGGTCTAGGGGGGAAAGGAGATGCGACTAACGCAATAGAGTCCTCCCTCGCATCAGTTATAACAACCATATCATATGATCATATGGAAGTGTTAGGGGATACATTAGAAAAAATAGCAATTCAAAAGGCTGGGATAATAAAAAGGAATGGATTAGTAATCTCTTATCCTAAAGAAAAGGGAGTTCAGGATGCAATCAGGGCTGTCGCAAATGAAATGAATGCAAAATTTATAGAAGTACCAATTGAAAATGTAAATATAAAGCAGTTATCAGATGAAGGAAGTGTATTTGATTTTTCATACAAAACACATCACCTTGAAAACATAAAGACAAAAATGATCGGAGAACATCAAGTCTATAATGCTGTAACAGCAATAACAACATTGTTGACTCTGAAGGATAATAAATCGATTGAAATTTCATATCAAGACATAAAAAATGGAATTTTAAGAACAAATTGGCAAGGGAGAGTAGAACTTTTAAGAAGGAATCCTCAATTTTTGATTGATGGCGCACATAACTTAGAAGGAATAGAGTCATTAGTAAAATCCTTAAAAAATTTCAAGTTTAATAGATTGATATTAGGCATTGCTATTCTAAAAGATAAGGATTTTAGTCACATGCTTAAACTCTTAGTGCCTATGGCAGATATAATAATAGCTACTGAAGCTAAAACCGATAGAAAATTAGATGCAGAAAAGATGAAAGAGCAAATAGAAAACATATGGAATAAAGATCAAGTTATAGTGGAGAGGAATATTAATTCTGCAGTCAAGAGAGCATTAGAAATAGCTAGAGAGGATGACTTGATAATATTTACAGGTTCTCTTTATATGATAGGAGAAGTAAGAGATGCAGTTAAAACAACTTGATTTTAACTGCATTGACCATAATATCTTAAATCATATAAATAAATCAAGAATAGATTTATGAAAATATGCAGGATTTTTGTTCCATTTATCGCACAATAATTTGGCTTGATTTTCTGATGGAACACTTAAATATAAGCTAAATAAGATTTCATCTTTTTCAATTAACTTTAAGCTCACTTGAAATTCTCCATTTTCTTTATGGTAATAATCTGATGAGACTTCTTCTTTTATTTCGTCTCGCTTTTCTGGGATTTTGAAGATGCTCGACAGAGTATTTTTTTCTTTATCATTTAAGATATCAATTAAATAATCTAGAGCTTGAGAACCCTTATCAGTTATTTGGTATTTAATATTTTCATGACTTTCTATTTCATAAATGTATTCATTAACAAGTAGGTCCTTAATATGTTCTTGAATTAAAAAATAATTAATGTCAAATTTATCAATTAATATTTCCGTTAAACTAATATTGTCTATAGGGGCTGGAGATTCTTTTATTGTGAACATCAAAATTAACTTTTGCCTTACTACTTCCTGAGAACTTAGATTGTACATAACATCACCTATTAATTAGTATATATTGATTATATCATATACAAATTAAATTAGAATACCTATAGAAAAGGAGTGAAAAAATGGACACAAAGTTGATTATTGGTGTTATAATGTTTGTAATATTGTTTAGTATGCAATATACGCTAAACCTTATTCTTAAAGAATTAAGAGAAATAAAAGTAAATCATCAAAGAATATTAATAGAGTTAGAAAGGAGAGAAAAAATTGGAACAAACTAAGAAAGAAAGAGTATTATTTTCTAGAGATGAAATTGCTGAGAGAATCAAAGAAATGGGTATAGAAATAAGCAACTATTATAAAAATGATGAGATAGTAGTAATTTCTCTATTAAGAGGAAGTTTCATATTTGCTGCAGACATAGTTAGAGAAATAAAATCACCTGTTGAAGTTGACTTTATGACTACGGCTAGCTATGGAGACGCGGAAGAGTCATCGGGTAAAGTCGATATTATTCAAGATATAAGAGCAAACATCAAAGACAGGGACGTACTGATAGTTGATGATATAATAGATACTGGCAATACTTTATTAAAAGTAATAGAACATTTACAAAATAAATCTCCTAGATCCATTAAGATATGCGTTATGCTAGATAAACCAAGTAGAAGGAAAGTAGACTTGCAACCAGATTTTGCTGGGTTTGTAATTCCAGATGTTTTTATAGTAGGATATGGACTTAATTATGGAAATTACTACAGGAATATTCCATATATATTTACTTTTGAATAAACAAAAGGAGCGTGAAAATGGGAAATAGAAAAGCACCAACAATAAATGAAGCTAATCTGTTGTATTTGATTTTGGGGATTTTACTGTTAACAGTTGGAAGTGTAGTTCAACAAATTAATCTAAACGTAGGACTTTTAGTTACCGAATATATTTTAATACTAATTCCTGTAATACTTTTTTTGAGATTAAAAGGATATTCAGTAAAAAAAGTTTTACGTATAAAACCAATAAATATTAAAGAAGTTATATTCATTTTTTTTATTATTGTTTTTTCATATCCTATAGCAGTTTTTTTTAATTTCATCATAATTACAATTATAGATTTATTTAGTGATGTAACTAATGTTGGGGTACCAATACCTACTACTATTAATGAATTTTTGATAAGTTTATTCGTTATAGGAATTACTCCTGGCATATGCGAAGAGGTTTTTTTAGAGGCTTGATGCTTAATTCATATGAAAAATTAGGCAAAAACAAAGCAATAATTATAACTTCGTTATTGTTTGGGTTGTTCCATTTTAATATATTTAATTTAGTTGGGCCGGTTTTTCTTGGGATAATACTTGGAATTATATATTTTAAAACTAACAGTATATTCGGAGCTATGCTTGGTCATGCAATAAATAATTCTATAGCTTTAACACTAGGTTTTCTTGCAACTACTAGATTTAATGAAATAGAAGACATAGTTACAAACACCCCAAATATAAGCCAAACTCAAGAAATATTATATGCTTTTATGACTCTGTTTATTTTATCGCTGATATCGACAGCTATATTAGTTCAGTTATTTAAAAATTTTCCTAAGAAGGAAAATATAGTAGAGGAAGACGAATTATTAGAATTAAATATCGATGGAGATATGGACACAATAGAAAAAATAAATTGGGCTCCTATAACAATAGTTATATTGATATTTATATTTATTAACTCTATGCTATTCATAATATTTTAAAAGAAAGGCATGATACACATTTTGAACACATACGAAAAATTTGCATTCATCTATGATGAATTGATTGACGATATTGATTATGAAAAATGGGGTAATTTTATTAATAAAATCATATTAGATCATGGAAAGAAAGTAAAATCAATCCTTGAAATTGCATGTGGAACCGGTAAATTAACATTACAACTATCGAAAATATGTCAGGAAATAGATGCCTTTGATATTTCATCTGATATGCTGTCTATTGCATATAACAAATTTCAAGACAATGATTATGTAAATTTTTATAACTTAGATATGGTAGATTTTGATTTTAATAAAGAATATGATTTGATAATTTGTGGATGTGATAGCATTAATTATATTTTGGATACTGATGATTTGGATAAGGTATTTTCAAATGTTAGAAAGCATTTGAAAGATGATGGGCTCTTCATTTTTGATATAAATTCTTATGAAAAGATTGCAAATATGATAGGAAACAATATTTTTTATGAAGACAGAGGGGATATATTTTATTTATGGGATAGTTCATTTGATAAAAACAATGATATATGCGACTATTTTTTAACTTTCTTTATATTAAAAGGGAACAATTCATATGAAAAATTTCAAGAAAATCATACGCAAAGAGCATATAAAACAGACTTTATTTGTGAGAAATTGGTTAACAATGGATTTGACAGGGTATACATATATGATGATTATACTTTTAAGAAAATTGATAAAGATACCCAAAGGGTAACTTTTGTAGCAAGTATAAGCAACGCAAAGGAGTGAAATGAATGAAAGACTATTTAATTAGAGCTATAGATAAAGAAAAGAGAGTAAGAATTTATGTGGCAACAACTACCCATTTAGTTGAGCATGCTAGAAAAATTCATGGGACTTCTCCGACTGCAACAGCTGCTTTAGGGAGGGCTTTGACTGCTGGAGCGATAATGGGTACAATGATGAAAAATGATAAAGACTTGTTAACTTTAAAAATATCAGGCGGTGGACCATTAGGAGACATAGTAATAGTTTCTAGAAATAATGGGACAGTCAAAGGGCTTGTTGGAAACCCTAAAGCAGATGCGCCAAGCAAAAATAATGGGAAGTTAGATGTTGGCAGTATAGTTGGAAATGATGGGGTAATAACGGTGATTATAGATATGGGCTTAAAAGAGCCATACGTTGGTCAAGCTGAAATCATTTCGGGAGAAATTGCTGAGGATATTGCTAACTATTACATGAGTTCAGAGCAAATACCAACAGCTGTTGCGTTAGGTGTTCTAATTGACAGAGACACTTCTGTAAAAGCATCTGGAGGATATATATTGCAACTTCTACCAGGAATAAAAGACGATGAAATAACAATGATTGAAAACAGTTTAAGAAATATCAAACCTATATCAACACTTATTGATGAAGGTTCAAGTCCTGAAGATATAGTTAAAGATATATTGCCTGAGTTCGAGATGGAAATAATAGATAAAATAGAATTACAATATAAATGCGATTGCAGTAGAGAAAAGATAGAGTCTATGCTAGTTAGCTTAGGGAAAAAAGAGATAGAAGATATAATAAATGAAGATGGGAAAGCGGAGGTAGTTTGTCACTTTTGCAATACAAAATATAATTTCAATAAGTCCGAATTGGAGAAAATACTATTGACAATCAATAAATAATCCTGTATACTTTCATTTGTGATTTGGTTAAGATAACCTTTATAAATCTTAACTATCTTGCGGGAGTGGCTCAGTGGTAGAGCATCGCCTTGCCAAGGCGAGGGTCGCGAGTTCGAATCTCGTCTTCCGCTCCATAAGGCGGCATAGCCAAGCGGTAAGGCACAGGTCTGCAAAACCTTGATTCCCCGGTTCAAATCCGGGTGCCGCCTCCAATACTGCAAATTATTACCTTCTGACATTTTCAGAAGGTTTTTTTTATAAAATTCAAGGAGAACAAAGTTGAAATCGTCATTTATTCCCGATGGAGTTGCTAATTTAGCAATAATAAATAAAAATATAAATAAGAATATTGAACTCAATTTAAAGAAATACTTTAAATACATAATCTACACGCATTCAAACGATAAAATCCTTGATTCATTAGCAGATCATGTTGACATGTCTATGCATCCGATTGAAAAAAATGTTCTTGTAGTATCACCAAATTTATATTCAAATTATAAGCACTTAGAAAAATTTGGATTAAAGATAATTAAGGGAAATACTGAATTATCTAATAAATATCCAAACGATATATGCTATAATTGTTTAAACTTAGGTGATTACTTCATTCATAATATTAAATATACAGATAATAATATATTAGACTATTATTCATACAAAGGGATTAAGGGAATAAATGTAAAGCAAGGATATACTAAGTGTTCAGTTTTGATAGTTGATGACAATCATTTTGTAACTTCAGATAAATTTATTTCAAAACAACTTAAAAATATTGGAAAAGAAGTTCTATTAATAAACCAGGGCTTCATAGAGCTTAAGGGTATGAACTATGGAATGATAGGGGGTTGTGGTGGAAATTATTCACCTAAAGATATCATTCTAACAGGAAGACTGTTTAATCATCCTGATTGTCAAAGGATCATAACATTTATAGAAAATGCTGGTGTAAACATTCATTATTTATCAGACGATCCGATCGAAGATGTGGGAAGTATATTTTGTTTCAAAGTTTAAATAAAGGAGTGGGAAAATGGCGGATAAAAAAGTGAACCCAAGCATATTACCAGGTTTTATGGAATTGCTTCCAAATGAACAAATTTTATTCAACAACATGATAGAAAAGGTAAAGGATAGTTATGAAAGGTACGGATTTTTACCAATAGATACACCTGTGATTGAAAAATCAGAAGTTTTACTGGCAAAGGGTGGTGGAGAAACTGAAAAACAAATCTACAAAGTAGTAAAAGGAGATACAGATATGTCGTTAAGATTTGATTTAACTGTTCCTTTGGCCAGATATGTAGCAATGCACTTTCATGAGTTGTCTTTTCCATTTAGGAGATATCATATTGCAAAAGTATATAGGGGAGAAAAGAATCAGAAAGGAAGATTTCGAGAATTCTATCAAGCAGATATTGACATAATCGGAAATGGAGAATTAAGTATTTTAAATGATGCTGAAATACCTTCAGTGATATATACTACATTTAAGGAACTGGGATTTGAGAACTTCACGATAAAGATTAATAACAGAAAATTATTACAAGGGTTTTTTGAGAATTTAAACATAAATAATTATCAAGAAGTTCTTAGAATAGTAGATAAGCTAGAAAAGATTGGAATAGAAAATGTAAGAAAAGAGTTGCTTGAGATAGGAATAAATCAAGAAAAATATGAAAAAATTAGAGATTTCATTATGTTTGAAGGGGATAATCTCTCTACCCTTAGTTTTCTTAAAGAGCTTAAGATAGAAAATGTAACTTTTTCTGATGGTTTGAAGGAACTTGAAACTGTTTGTTATTATATTGAAAAATTTGGAGTTCCTAAGAATAACTTTAAAATAGATTTAACAATAGCCCGAGGGCTTGATTATTATACTGGCACAGTTTATGAGACTTTTTTAAATGATTATCCTAAGATAGGGAGCATATGTTCAGGAGGCCGCTATGATAATTTAAGCGAGTTCTATACAAACCAGAAGTTGCCAGGAGTTGGAATATCTATAGGATTAACAAGATTGTTTTATCAACTAAGAGAAGCAGGAATTATATCTGCTGATAACGAGAAACTGATTAAAGCATTAGTTATTCCGATGGATGATTATTTAGACCAAAGTATTGAAATTTCTAATTTATTAAGGAAAAATGATATATCTACTCAAATATATTTAGAAAATGCTAAGATGAGCAAAAAATTAAATTATGCCAATAAAATTAATGTCCCTTATGTGATTATTGTTGGAGAGGATGAAGTGAATAGTAATATTTATACTGTAAAAAACATGAAAACAGGGGAGCAAACAAAAATGACTATAGATGATATAATTTTAGAGCTATCATCTAGAAATTGAATTTTAAGTTGACAATTTATAATGTTATTTAGAATATATTTATTTATAATTATGCATAAAATACTAATAAATAAAATACTAATAAAATATTAATTAGATAAAACACTAGAAAAAATTCAATATAGATATTTAAGTTATTGACTATAATATAATAATTTGATATTATTTATCTAAATTAAATAGAGAAGCAATGAAGGGAAGAGTAGATTGATAAAATCAAGCCAAGAGAGAGAAACAATAGCTGGAAGTTTCTCCTTGATTTACAATTGAAAACCACCCCTGAGCTAACCTTTGAAAAGGATTCGCTAAATGCGTTATTTTAAATGAGTAAAAAATAGGGTGGAACCACGGTCTCTCGTCCCTACAGTAATGTAGGTATGGGAGACTATTTTTATAGGAGGGATTAATATGATAAAAGTTACTTTGCCTGATGGTAGCATAAGAGAATACAACAAAGGTGTTGAAATTTTAACCGTCGTAGAAGACATATCTAAATCGTTAGCTAGAGAGGCTTTAGGAGCTGTAGTAAATGGTAGAATTATGGGATTACAGGAAAAATTAAATGAGGATTGTGACTTTAGAGTAGTAAAATTTGATGATCCTGAAGGAAAGAAGATATTCTGGCATACTTCATCTCACATCATGGCATTTGCAATCCAAAGGCTTTTTCCAGATGTCAAATTTGCGATTGGGCCAGCTGTTGAAAATGGATTTTATTATGACTTAGACACTGAACATAGATTTGCACCAGAAGATTTAGAAAAAATAGAAGAAGAAATGAAAAAAATCATATCTGAGGGCTATAAGCTTGAAAGGTATGAAATGCCAAGAGATGAGGCACTCAAGTTCTTTAAAGAAAAGAATGAGATTTACAAAATCGAACTGATAGAAAATTTACCAGAAGATGAAATAATTTCATTTTACAAATTAGGGGATTTCATAGATTTGTGTGCAGGACCTCATCTTTACGATGTTAAAAAAGTTAAAGCGATAAAACTAATGAGCATAGCTGGAGCTTATTGGCGTGGTGATGAAAAAAACAAAATGCTTCAAAGAATCTATGGAATAAGCTTTGAAAAGAAAAAAGATTTAGATGAATATTTAAATAGATTGGAAGAAGCGAAAAAAAGAGATCATAGGAAACTCGGAAAAGAACTCGATTTATTTACTATGCATGATGAAGGTCCTGGATTTCCATTCTTTCATCCTAATGGAATGATAATTAGAAATGAACTTGAGAACTTTTGGAGGAAGGAACATACTAAGAGAGGATATGGAGAAATTAAGACTCCTTTGATTTTAAATGAGCAATTATGGCATCAATCTGGGCATTGGGATCATTATAAAGAGAATATGTATTTTACTACGATAGATGAAGAAAATTTCGCAATAAAACCTATGAATTGTCCTGGCTCTATATTGATTTACAAATCAAAGATGTACAGTTATAGGGATTTTCCGTTGCGATTGGCTGAATTGGGATTAGTACACAGACATGAGCTTTCAGGAGCATTACATGGGTTGATGAGAGTAAGAAGTTTCACTCAAGACGATGCCCACATATATGCACTTCCTTCACAAGTTAAAGATGAATTAAAGGGTATAATAGAATTAGCAGACTATGTATATAATATCTTTGGTTTTAAATATAAAATTGAGCTATCAACACGACCAGAAAATTCTATGGGAACAGATGAACAGTGGGAATTAGCTACTAACAGTCTTATAGAAGCATTAGAAGAGAAGGGAATAAAATACCGTATTAATGAAGGCGATGGAGCTTTTTATGGACCTAAGATAGATTTTCATCTTGAAGATGCGATAGGTAGAACTTGGCAATGTGGAACAATACAGTTAGATTTTCAAATGCCTGAAAGATTTGATCTGACATATATTGACAGTGATAATGAAAAGAAGAGACCAGTTATGATTCATAGGACAATCCTTGGAAGTATGGAAAGATTTATGGGGATTTTAATTGAACACTATGCTGGGAAATTTCCTCTTTGGTTATCTCCAATTCAAGCAAAAGTATTACCTATATCTGATAAATTTAATGAGTATGGGTATAAAATAAAAGAAACATTAGAAAACAGAGGTATTAGAGTCGAAATAGATGATAGAGCAGAAAAAATAGGATATAAAATTAGAGAAGCTCAAGTTATGAAAATACCATATATGCTTGTTATTGGAGAAAAGGAAGTAGAAAATGAATTGGTTTCAGTCAGGAAGAGAGATTTAGGGGACATAGGGCAAATGAGCCTTAATGATTTTTTAAATATTGCAGATGATGAAATAAAAAACAAAAAATAGTTACCCAGGAGGGATAATATGGATTTTGACAAAGAAATAATGGCATTGAAAGAGGAACTTGTTAAATCTACTCAAGAAGTTATTAGAATTAAATCCGTTGAAGGCATATCGCAACCTGGGATGCCATTTGGAAAGGGCCCTTATGATGCACTTTGTTATGTCTTGGAGCTTGGTGAGAAATTAGGATTTAAGCCAAAAAATTTAGATGGATATGCAGGACATCTTGATTTTGGCGAAGGGGATGAAGTGGTTGGCGTTTTAGGACATCTTGATGTAGTACCAGAAGGTGAAGGATGGACATATCCACCATTTGATGGACATATTCAAGATGATAGGATTTATGGTAGAGGAGCTATTGATGATAAAGGTCCAGTAATCGCTGCATTATATGCAATGAAGGCGATTAAAGAAAGTGGTGTAAGATTAAATAAAAAAATAAGGCTTATACTAGGAACTAATGAAGAAACTGGATGGGGCTGCATGAAACATTATTTTGCTAATGAGAATCCCCCAAATATGGCTTTTACACCTGATGCAGAATTTCCGGTAATTCATGGAGAAAAAGGCATAATAGTCTTCGATTTAGTATATAAGCTTGAGTCAATTTATAATGATAGTTTCACCCTTTTAAGTTTAGAAGGTGGAAATGCAGCTAACATGGTACCTGATTATGCTCAAGCAGTTATAAAAGTAAATGAAATAGATAGGGCAATAGATGGCTTAAGAAGATATGCAAATGAAAAAGGATACCAGGCTGATATTAAAGAAGAAAATGGGAATTTAAAGATATCAATTAGAGGAAAATCTGCTCATGGCAGTACGCCTGAAAAAGGGGAGAATGCAATCACATATCTTATCGATACATTGCACTCTTATTTTAAAGGAGATATATCATTTTTTAAATTCCTCGATTGGTATGATAAATCATTAGCATTTAAATTCAATGGTGAAAACTTTGGATGTGAATTTCAAGATGACATATCGGGCAAGTTAAATTTAAATGTTGGCGTTATAAAATTTGTAGAGAATAAAATAATAATTTCCATAAATATAAGATATCCAATTTCATATAAAAGAGAAGATATTTATAAAAGCATTAAAGAAAATCTCAAAGATTTACCAATAGATATCATTGAAGGAAAAGCTGACAAAGATCCACTTTATGTGCCTAAAGATGATAAACTTGTAAAGACACTAATGCGAGTATACCAAGCACAAACTGGTGATTATAAATCTGAGCCACTAGTAATTGGTGGTGGAACTTATGCTAGAGCTATGAAAAATGCTGTTGCTTTTGGACCTGTATTTCCGGGACAAGAGGAGTTAGCACATCAAAAAGATGAATTCATTTCTATTGAGAATCTTGAAAAACTAACAAAAATATATGCACAAGCATTATATGAGTTAGCAAAATAAATTTGACAAAAATTAATATTTACATTATAATAGGCTGGTAATTTAATATAATTTATTTTATTTAAGTAGAAGTTTCCGCTTCTCACCTTATAGTTATTGTACTGATAAGGTTATACGAAAAAGGCATGGTATATTATACTTTTTTGGGTATTAAGCGGACACTTTTGTGTCCGCTAAATTTTTATGGGGGTGTAGGATTATAAAAGAACTTCAAATCAATGAAGAAATTAGAGAAAAGGAAGTAAGATTAATTGATGTTGATGGGACTCAGCTCGGAATAGTTCCAATAAAGAAAGCTCTTGAGATTGCAAATGAGAGAAGACTTGATTTAGTTAATGTTGCTCCGACAGCAAATCCACCAGTTTGTAGGATTTTAGATTATGGCAAATACAAGTATGAATTGACTAAGAAAGAAAAAGAAGCTAGAAAGAATCAAAAGATAATAAACGTTAAAGAAATTCGTTTAACGCCTAATATTGAAGAACACGATTTGCAAGTAAAAGCAAACCGAGCTATTGAGTTTCTTAAAGATGGGGACAAAGTAAAAGTAACAGTCAGATTTAAAGGTAGAGAAATGGGACGTACTGATATTGGAGAAGAAGTATTAAAAGATTTTATCAGTAGAGTTGAAGAATTCGGTAAACCAGAAAAAGAAGCTAAGTTAGAAGGGAAGAATTTGGTTGTAATTTTATCACCAAAAGCATAATAAAGGGAGGAAAAGCAATTGAGAAAAATGAAAACACATAGAGGATCAGCAAAAAGGTTTAAAAGAACAGCTACAGGAGAATTAAAAAGATATAAAGCATATAAAAGCCATAAGACTGGCAAAAAGACATCAAAAAGAGTAAGAAACTTAAGAAAAAGCACATTGGTAAGCGCTAGTGATAAAAGAAGAATTAATTCAATGTTACCAAATTAATTTAAACGTAATTAGGAGGAGAATATAATGGCAAGAGTAAAAAGAGGAGTAAATGCAAAGAAGAGACATAAAAAAGTTTTAAAACAAGCAAAAGGTTATTATGGTGCAAAAAGCAAACTGTTTAGGCCTGCTAATCAAGCAGTGATGAAATCATTAAATTATTCATATATCGGCAGAAAACAAAGGAAGAGAGAATTTAGAAAACTTTGGATTGCCAGAATAAATGCTGCATCTAGACAAAATGGCCTAAGTTACAGTAAATTTATAAATGGATTGAAGAAAGCTAATATTGAAGTAAATAGAAAAATGCTTTCTGAAATGGCTATTAATGATGCTGAAGGATTTGCAAAATTAGTAGAAATAGCTAAAAACGCTTAATGCATAAGTTCCGGAAAAGGAACTTTTTTGCATTATATGCATTATCGGAGGACTTTATGGAAACTGTTAAACGCAATTTATTGACTAGATTTAAACTTAATCCACCTCGTTCATTGGCGCTGGGTTTTATGCTGTTGATAGTGATTGGAGCATTCCTTTTGAATCTTCCTATAGCTTCACAAGATGGTAAGAGCATAGGCATTATAGATGCTTTATTTACTTCTGCATCAGCAGTATGCGTAACTGGTCTAGTAGTAGTTAATACTGCTACACATTGGACATCGTTCGGACAAGTGGTTATTTTATTATTAATACAAATAGGTGGTCTTGGGATAATGACAATGGCTACCATTGTAGCAATAATTTCTGGAAGAAAAATTTCTTTTAAAGAAAGATTAGTAATAAAAGAACAATTAAATCAGGAAACATTATCAGGACTTGTCAAGCTTACAAAGTATGTAATTTATTTGACTTTGGCTATTGAAGCATTCGGAGCTATCATTTTATCAACGAGGTTCATTCCACAATATGGATTGAAAGAAGGGATTTGGTTTTCTATCTTTCATTCAATCTCAGCATTTTGTAATGCTGGGTTTGATATTACTGGTAATAGTTTTATTGATTACAACAATTCAGCCATTTTTATTCTAACAATTTCATCATTGATTGTTTTGGGTGGGTTAGGATTTGGAGTAATTTTAGATGTAGTCAGAAATAGAAGTTGGAAAAAATTATCTCTACATTCAAAATTGGTTATTTCTTTTACTGTATTTTTAATAGTAACTGGCAGCATTATATTTTACTTATTAGAGTCAAATAATCCTCTGACAATGCAAGATTTCACATTAAAAGAAAAGATATTAGCATCTATGTTTTCTTCTATTACACCACGTACAGCTGGATTTAATACCATAGACACTTCAGCATTAAGACAAAGCAGCTCCCTATTTACTATAATATTAATGTTTATTGGAGGATCCCCTGGGTCTACTGCTGGAGGAGTAAAAACTGTAACAATGGGAGTGCTTATTATATCTACAATTAGTATAATTCGTGGTGAAAGAGATGTAGAGGTGTTTAAAAGAAGAATACCATACGAAACTATTTTTAAATCTATAGCAATAATAATAATAGGAATGACAATTGTTTTTTTTGTCACATTCATCTTAACTTTAACTGAAGATCAAGAATTTTTAAACTTACTTTTTGAAACAACTTCTGCTTTTGGTACTGTAGGACTATCCAGAGGAATAACCTCAGAATTAAGCCGTTCGGGCAAAATCATATTAACTATGACAATGTATGCTGGTAGAGTTGGTCCTTTAACTTTAGCTTTTGCAGTTGGATATAAAGAAGAACACAAAAGATATAGATACGCAGAAGGTAATATTACGGTAGGATAGAGGAGGATATAATGAAATCATTTGTTGTTGTGGGATGCGGAAGATTTGGCTCAGCTGTTGCAGAAACATTGTATAATTTAGGTAATGAAGTATTGGCAATAGATGGCAACGAGGAAGTTATAGAGGAGATTTCAGGGCATGTAACCCATGCGGTTCAAGCGGATGTTATGGATGAAAATGTCATGAAAGAATTGGGTATAAGAAATTTTGATGTTGGAATTATAAGCATAGCTTCCAACTTAGAGGCTTCTGTCTTAGCTACTTTGATAGTTAAAGAATTAGGGGTAAAAAAAGTTGTTGCTAAAGCTCAATCAGATATTCATGGAAAAGTTCTCAAAAAAATAGGGGCGGATAAAGTAATTTTTCCTGAAAGAGACATGGGAGTTAGAGTTGCTCATAATTTATCGTCTAAGGGCATTATAGATTTTATAGAATTATCACCTGAATATAGCATTATGGAAATTCAGTCTATAAAACAATGGGCAGGAAAGAGTTTGTCACAGTTGAGACTTAGAAATAAATATGGAATCAATGTAATGGCTATTAAGAGAGGAACAGAAATTAATGTTTCACCAGGGCCAGATGATGTAATATGCGATGGTGATGTTTTATTAGCTTTAGGTAGCATATCTGATATGGCTAGGATAGAGGAGAAGGCAAGTGAATAAGTTTATAGAAATTTCATCTAGAGATAATAAATTAGTGAAATTTGTGCATAGTCTAGAAAAAAAATCAAATAGATGGGATAAGAAGTCATTTGTGATTGAAGGAGAGAAACTTTTAATAGAAGCGATAAAGACAAATCAAAAGATAGAATTTATTATGCTTTCAGAAAAGGTCTATTCAAGTGATAGATTTAATGAAATCATTGAAACAGTTAAAGATAATGTAAATTTCTATATTTTAGAACATAAGCTATTTCAGACTATTAGCAACTTAGAAAATTCTCAAGGGATTCTAGCCGTTGTATCTTTTAATGTTAAAGAATTGAAAGATATTAGCATCAGAAACATTATTTTTTATTCTGATGGAATTCAAGATCCTGGAAATTTAGGGACTATAATTAGATCAATTGATGCATTTGGGTTGGGTGGTATTATTATTGGAGAAAACACTGTAGATCCATACAATCCAAAAGTAGTTAGAGCAACTATGGGATCCATTTTCAGGGTTCCTATTTTTTTAAACAGAAATGGAATAAATGGTTTAAGTTATTTACAAGAAAAGGGTTTTAGAATTTTAAGTACAGTTCCAAAAGAAGGAATTCACATAAATGAATTTGATTTCAAAACAGGAGATTGTATAGTAATTGGAAATGAGGGCAATGGAGTTTCTGAAGAAATAAAACTTTTAGCATCAGATCACTTGATGATAAACATGAAAGGTAATGCTGAATCTCTAAATGCAAGTATTGCAGCTGCAATTATTATGTATGAAATATCTACTAAAGTATAATTTATATGGTATAATAAATAGAAAGAATTTTTCCTATTTGACTAATATCAACGAAAGGAGCAAATGATGGAGAAAAAGCTCAATAATCTATTAAAATCAGCAATAGAAGAAATTGAACAAGTGAATGATTTAGATGAATTAGAAAAAATAAGAATTAAATATCTTGGTAAGAAAGGCCAGTTAACACTTATTTTGAGAGAAA
>NZ_JBSQIL010000009.1:0-41662 GCF_055108775.1 Soehngenia sp.
CACTTGCCTTATTGTCATAATCATCTTGTGCTACTATAGCTGAATAACTTATCACTTCACGCAAATAAGTATCTAATAGCACTACCTTTCCACGTTTTAATTCCCGGCTTAACGTTGCAGGGCTTACACCCATCCGTTCTGCCATTTTACGCTGGCTCAGTTTTTCTTTCTTCGGCACAGCATTGTTTTGCTTTACCATTTCTTCTAATTCTTCTCTCTCTGAAAATGTTAGATGTTTACCTTTTTGTCGTGTTCTAATACAATATACTAAGCTCATGATCTTCTCCGTTTCTGTTTATTGTCGTTGATAACATTATAACAGAGAAGCTCTCATGAGCGTTGTTTTTTAGTTGTGTTTCATTTAATTATACAATTCGCCATCATTAATTGAACAATAATATGCAATTATATTAATGTTCATATTACCGTAATCATGAGCCACCTCAGTACAAAGTTTGTCAACAGAAACAACTATATTAAGCTCTTCATTAAGTTCTCTAGCAATACATGCTTGTGGGGTTTCATTGATTTCTATTTTCCCACCTGGAAACTCCCAACCACCAGCAAAGTTTTCTTTTGGTGCACGTCTAGTTATCTAAACTTTGTCATTATCCTTAATTACTCCTGCTGCAACTTTAATTCTTTTCACAGTTTTACACCTCTTTTCTCCTTAGGAGGTTATCATTAAAGTGGGTGGAGCTTTCAACTGAAATTGTGGTCCATTTTTAGTTTAACATAAACGCAATTATTTTATATATATATATTAGTTTAGCAATTTTATACATTTTAAATTTACCATGTTTTATTCTTTAATAATTTTGCTATCTCTGACATATCAGGCAGCTTTTCAATACCAAGAATTTCAGTTAAATCAAACATTCTACTTCCCATAGGTGCATATTGTGTTTTTTTCTCAAAAAATGTATCATAAAACTTTTCAACAAAAAAGTACCTATGCCTTATACTTGATAGATTATAACCATATTTTTTTGAATCTTTAATGGCCTCTAAAATATTGTTCTTCATTTCATCTGTTATTTTAGCTTTTTCTACAGTTATATCCAGTCCATTCGCTGTAGGCAAAGCAGTTACTATTGCAATAATTTTACCTATTGCTCTAACTTCTTTTTTACTATATAGTCCCAAATATTTATGCCCCGAAGAACCTCTCTCTGCATTATCATAATATAAGTTAAGCTTTTTGTTTGTATTTAAAGTTGTTCAAGAAAGCTGGACTCTCATTCGCTTCCAATCATCTGGTATAAGTCCTCCATAATAACAATATTCTTTATAATCTTCCAACACTTTTATCATTTCATAATCTCTATCATCTATAATTTCCTCGATATTTTTTATTAATTCTTCAAAGGTTAAATGGCAATGAACTACATTACTTTTATTATCTATATTATAATTATTTATTTGTTTATCAATCTGATCCTTAATCTTTGTATCTAGAAAATGCGGGTCAAGTGTCAGCAATACTTTGTAATCTTCGTTTTTAAATGAGGTTAAATGATTCATCAATTGTTTTAACCTAAAATTACCATATAGCTTCGTTTCAACAACAACTTTAAAATTCGCTTGTGAAATTTTCGCATCAGATACACTTTCCTTATTCTTTTCTTGAAAATTAAAAAATAATTCTACATCTGCATTTTCAGGCATTATTTTTCCTAGAAATGCAAAAAATTTAATTGATGAATATTGATATAACCTAGAAAGTAATAACATTATATTAGTATCTACATTTTCTTTACTATAATATCGTTGAAAAAAATGACTATGCATGTTTTACCCTCCTAATATATGAGATTACCCTCACCTTTGAGTTGTTTTATGTATAGCGAAAAACAAAATACCTCCAAAGGAAAGATAAAATTATGCCTCATTTACCTTATTCTACGCATTTAATTAAATCCATTCTTTTTCTAATAAATATATATTAAATTCCCCTCATCTCCAAATAATTTATGCTACAAAACAAAAAAGCCCTGATTTATCAAGGCTTCTATCTAATGTATCAATGCAATGTTCAAATTTGGTGGAGGCGGTGGGAGTCGAACCCACGTCCGAGAACCGATCCACAGGAGTTTCTCCGAGCGCAGCCAGTAATTTGCATTTCCCGAAACTAACCTCCTACTGGCAGGATGATAGTTTCGGTAGCTTCATGTGTTCCGTTTCTAGCTCAAAGCTTTGCTAGACTCGGTTCCCCACTGATTTGACGTTCTATTCTATATCGTGGGCAATATAGATAGAACGAGCAGCTTAAATTAAGCTGCTAGTGCGTAATTTTCTTCTGCGTTTATTTTTGTTGCCACTTTTTACGTTGCTTGGCGACAACGGCTCGCTACTCCTGATTCACGACCCCCGTCGAAACCATTTTCGCCCCCATATTTTCATGTATATGATACCACAAAGGTCATTAAAAGTCAAATTGAAAGAAGCTATTTATACTTCTCCTTCTCTAATTGCCTTATTTTTCTTTCAGCATCTCTTTTGGCAATTGTTTCTCTTTTATCGTAAAGTTTTTTACCCTTAGCTATTGCTAGTTCTACTTTAACTTTGCCATTTTTAAAATATAACGATAGTGGGACGAGTGTATATCCTTTTATAGTAGTCATACCAATCAATTTTCTGATTTCTCTTCTATTTAATAAAAGCTTTCTTACTCTTAATGGATCTACATTGTAAATATTCCCTTGCTCATATGGACTTATATGCATATTATATAAAAATACTTCTCCATTCTCTATATTTGCATAGCTATCCTTTATATTTACTTTACCTTGACGGATAGACTTAACTTCAGTGCCAGTCAATACAATTCCAGCTTCTATTGTATCTTCTATAAAATAGTCATGCCTTGCTTTCTTATTTGATGCAACTAGTTTTACTTGTTTTTCACTCACATCTACCACTCCTATATTGCAATTTCTTCAGTCAGTAATTCAAAATCTATTGTCTTTTTAATCAAATCTGTACCTATGACTCTAATCTTTACTTCATCACCAACACGATAAATCTTTTTTGTCATCTCGCCAATTATCTGATAATTTTCTTCATCAAAATAATAATAGTCGTCTATCATATTGCTAAAGTGAACTAAACCCTCCACAGTATTCTCTAGTTGAACAAACATGCCAAAATTTGTTACTGACGATATCAAACCATAGTATTCTTCTCCGATTTTAGAACTCATGTATTCTGCTTTCTTTAAATCATCAACATCACGTTCCGCTTCATCTGCTAATCTTTCTGTAGCAGATATATGATCTGCTATCTCTGGCAATATCTCTCTTAACTTTTTTTCTTTCTTTGGTGTTAATTTTAAGTTTAAAAAGTCACTAATGATTCTATGGATTTGTAAGTCAGCATATCTCCTAATTGGTGATGTAAAATGTGTATAATATTTTGCTGCTAATCCAAAGTGCATTTCATGTTCTGCACTATATCTTGCCTTTTGTAGTGTCCTAAGTAAAAGATTAGATATAAGTGCTTCTTCTTTTTTGCCTTTAATTTCTTTTGATATTCGCTGAAATTCTTTGGGATGCAAGTCTTTACCTTTTAATGAGTATCCAAAATTATATAAAACTTTATTAAATGCTTCAACTTTCTTTGGGTCTGGTTCCTCATGAATTCTATAAATAAAAGGTATATCTAACCAAAAAAACCGTTCTGCAATTGTTTCATTTGTAACAAGCATGAATTCTTCAATCATTCTATTAGCTACACGTCTTTCTAATTTTCTCACATCTACTGCTTTTCCATTTTCATCCAGCTCTATATAGCTTTCAGGAAAATCAAAGTCTATGCTTCCTCTCTTTTCTCTTCTATCTTTTAGTATATTCATTAATTCCATCATTATTTTGAGTTCTTGTTCTACTAGTAATAATTCTGTTGGGTATTCTCTTTCAACCCCTTCTATAAGATCAGAAACATCATCATAAACTAATCTAGCTTTGCTGTTTATAATACTTTTATATATCTTATGATCTTTCACTTTTCCATCTCTATCGATATCCATGATAACTGACATGGTAAGTCTGTCAACATTTGGATTTAATGAACATATTCCGTTACTTAATTCTTCAGGAAGCATAGGAATAACCCTATCCAATAAATAAACGGAATTCCCTCTTAATAATGCTTCTCTATCTAGTTGCATGCTTGGTTTTACATAATGCGATACATCTGCAATATGAACTCCCAGTCTAAAAGTATCTTCATTCAACATCTCTATAGAGACAGCATCATCAAAATCTTTGGCATCTTTTCCATCAATAGTAAAAATAACTAAATCTCGTAAATCTACTCTATTTTTTATTTCATCATCATGTATTTTAGCTACACGTTTAGCTTCTTTTTTTGCTTCGTCCGAAAATTTATCCGGCAAATTATACTCTTTTATAATAGATAGAATATCTGTACCCTTTTCATTCATATAGCCTAAAATTTCGATTATTATTCCCTCTGGGTTCTTATGCCAGTCTGGCCACTTTGTAATCTTTGCTACAACTTTTTGGCCATTTTTTGCATTGTTTTTAGCACTTTTAGGAATAAAAATATCATAGAAAATTTTATTATTATCAGGTATTACAAATCCATAGTTTCCATTATCTTCAAATGTTCCTATTACATTGATATTTGCTCTTTCAAGTATTTTGATGACTTCTCCTTCAGCTTTTTTACCAGCACTAGCTCTCTTTATAATATTTACTATAACAAGATCATTATGCATAGCTGACCCCATGTTTTCAGGTGCTATGAATATATCTTCTTTAGATTTATCTTCAGGTATTAAAAATCCATAACCTCTTTCATTTGCTTCAATTCTTCCAATAGCCATATATTCATTATTAATTAATATATATCTATCATCTTTATTCCTAACAATTAGCCCCTCTTTTTCAAGAGAAGTTAATATCTTATAGAAATCCTTTTCTTCTTTTCCACGTATACCAAAAACAAATGCTAATTCTTCTTTTAACATTGGTTTATATTCTTTCGTACTCATCAATTCAATAATCTTTTCTTTTATTGGCATATTTACCCTCCAACATTACTAATAAGTTATGCTGCACTAAAATGCGCAGCATATTTTAATGTTATTTTTTTATTTTTGTACCAAATTGCGTTCTATTAAACAAATTAGAATCATAAGTATATATATTGTTTTCTTTATCTTTCTGAGCTTTTACAGCAATATCTATCATTTTAGAGATCAATTCTTTAAAACTATATCCTCTGCCTTCCCAAAGGTAAAATGCTATCGAACCGGGTAAAGTATTTATTTCATTTACATAAACCTTTTCTTCACTGACTAGAAAGTCAATTCTAGCATTGCCTCTACAATCTATCGCTCTAAAGGCATCTTTTGCATAATTTTCTATTTTGATTCTTAATTCATCAGATATATTAGCTGGAATATTCTTATTTTTATTACTATCTTTCGATGTTTTACTGTTTTGCTTAACATATTTATCATCGAAAGACAATATTTCTTTCCAGCCTAAAGGTTCTTCGCATAATGAGGCCTCTACTTCATTTTCATAACCCATTACAGCACAGTTGATTTCTCTTGGATTCTCAACAGCTTTCTCAATGATAGCCTTTCTATCATAGCTAAATGCTAAATTTAATGCTGATTCTAATTCTTCTTTGTTCTTAACTTTGCTAATACCTATACTTGAGCCTAGATTTGCAGGTTTAACGAACAATGGATATTTTATTTTTGACTCTATATCTTCGAGAATTACTTCTTTATTTGAAATCCATGTGTTTCTATAGTAGTAAGTATAATCAACAACTGGTATCCCGTTTGCTTTGAATATATCTTTCATGATAATTTTATCCATGCCTACAGCAGAGCTTAATACTCCTGCTCCTACATAAGGTATACCTATTAGTTCTAACAATCCTTGTATAGTACCATCTTCTCCATTGGTACCATGCAATGCTGGAAAGAAAACATCAATACTATCCAAATCTTTTTTTGTAAATAATTTTATATTGTTTGGATGTAGATATAAATTTGCATCTTTATAATTTGGTGATAAAATTATCTTTCTAGGATTGTCGAACTTCGAATTCTTAAAACTCTCAAATTTTAAGAATGAATCAGAAATAAGCCATTCACCCGCTTTATTGATATATATCGGAATTGGATTGAATTTTGTTTTGTCTATATTTTCAATTATCTGCATAGCAGTTATTACTGAAACTTCGTGTTCAACACTTCTACCTCCGAATAATATTCCAATATTTTTCATTATATACACTCCTATTCTGAATAAGTATCTGGCAAATCATTTTCAAATAAAACAACATCTTTTGGTTTAGCTATTCTTCCAATAATCTCAGTAGCTTCATCTAAACTATTAACTACAAATATATGTTCATCATCAAAATTAGCCTCTTTTAATCCTTCATAGATTGGCTTTGAGCGGTTTTTACCTACTAATATAGCATAATCACATACTTTACCAATATTTTGCCCAAATTCCTTGTTGTATTTTTCTTCTAGCTCCCCAAGTTCAATCATTCCAGGAGTTACTATAATTTTTTTCCCTTCTTTAAATTGACTTATTACATCAAGCGCTGCTTTTGTACCTTCTGGATTCGAGTTAAATGCATCATCTATAATTATCACTCCATTAGGTGAATTAATCAAATTTAGTCTATGTTCAACTGGCTGAATTTTTTCAATACCTTCTCTTATTTCTTCAAAAGTTAAGCCCATAGCCAAGGCTGCAGCTGCACCCGCTAATATATTGTATATATTATGCTTGCCTAATAGTATCGTACGACAGCTTATACTTCTACCATCTTTATGTTTCAAAGTAAATGAAGATCCATTTTCCGATGTTACTATATCTTCAACATAAATATCAACTTGATCTTTAAGCTCAATACCATATAATATCTTTTCTTTAAAGGTCTTGTCAGCTAACTTTCTCACATATTGATTGTCATAGTTGAATATTGCTATCCCATTAGTTGGCAATTCTTCAATAAGTTCGTATTTTGTTTTCATTATATTGTCAATATTTTTAAATGTTTCAATGTGTACTGGTCCTATTGATGTCAAAATTCCAATCTTTGGTTTTGCCAATTCGGCAAGTTCTCTAATTTCCCCTATTTTTTTTGCTCCCATTTCTGCTACAAAAACCTCATGCTCATCTGTAAGCATATTGTTTATAACTTTAGATAGTCCCATTGGTGTATTATAAGACTCAGGGGTATTAAGTACATTAAATTTTGCTGAAAGTATAGTCCCAACTATAAATTTAGTACTAGTCTTGCCAAAGCTTCCAGTTATTCCAATTACAGTCAAATCTTTTCTTTGTTGTATTTTTTTCTGAGCTTCTAGGTAATATCCTCTATTTATGCGATTTTCTAAGGGTTTAATTATAAAAGTTGAAATATACATTGTTAATGGTTGCATAACATATAAAAGAAATGCAAAAATTAAAAAACTAAAAGAAGTTGCTATTACATTTTTAAAGATAACTTGTATTATTGAAGTCAAAATAAATAATAAAAATACATTAACAAAAAAATTACATTTGTTTAATCTCTTCGCTCTATCTGTCATTACAAGAGGCTTTTTTACAGGTTTTGATTCGGCTTTTAATTTAAAGGCATTATCTTTGTTGTTTTTTAGCCATTTAAAATATTCTTTAGCCTCATATCCTTCTAATTGAGAAATATGCAAAAATTTCTTAGCTCTTTTACTAAAAAAAGTTGTTATCAATATTGATAAAACAAGGATAATAATATGTACAATATAATCCAAAAAATTCCCCTCCATTTAAATTTAGTTATTTATGTTGAAAAAAGATTTTAAAACTAAGGAAAACCTATTGTAATCCTCTACATAAGAAAAGTGTCCAGTTCCTTCTAAAACTACTAGTCCTGAATTTTTTATTTTTTCTTCCATTATTTTCCCTTGATATAGTGGTGTAGCATCGTCTAATTCTCCCCAAATCAATAGAGTTGGGCACTCAATTTGTGTTAATAAAGATGATAAATCTTCATTTACAACCTTTACAAGTATTTTCCTCATTATTCCAGAAGAATTCTTATAATCGTCAGATCCAAATCTTTTATTAATAATTTCTGCTACTTCAGAGTCTTTTTTCCAAAAAAAGAATAGCTTATAGAGTCTTTTTATAGTTTTATAAGTTTTTACTTTCAGATGATATGATAGTGTTCTTTTTGGTATTAATCCAGCACTATCAATTAATACCATTTTATCAACTAAATCTTTATATTTAGTACTAATTATAATAGATATCTTTCCCCCAAATGAATGCCCAACCAGTGAAAATTTTTGTAAATTAAAATAGTCTATAAATTTTTTTACAATTTCTGCATAATCATAGCTACTATAAACATCATTAGGTTCATCTGATTTCCCAAATCCTGGAAGGTCTAAAGCATATACTTTGTAGCCATCTTTCAATATCCTTACAATAGGTCTAATGCTATCAATATTAGCTCCCCATCCATGTAGTACAACTATGGGTTCACCTTCCCCTTCGACAATATAATTTAAATTCAATCCGTCTATATTTACAAACACAATTTTCATCCTCGCTGATTAGTATTTACCTTAAGATTATACCATATTTGGCATAAATTATCATATAAAAAAATACTTCCAACTAGATATCTGATTTAAAAGATTAGATATCTAGTTTAGAAGTATATTATCATGTTTAATGATTTTTCCTAAAATAATATTCCACCATAGGTTAAGAATACTTGAGCAAATACTAGTGATACAATAGTCATTAGTTTTATTAGAATATTCAAAGAAGGTCCAGCAGTATCTTTAAATGGATCACCTACAGTATCACCAATAACTGCAGCTTTGTGTGAATCACTGCCTTTACCACCGTGATTGCCTTCCTCAATGAATTTTTTTGCATTATCCCATGCGCCACCTGCATTTGCCATAAAAATTGCCATCAAAACCCCTGTTACTAAAGCTCCTGCTAATAGACCTCCCAAAGCCTCAGGCCCTAATAACAATCCTGTAACGAGTGGAGCAATAACAGCTAATAACCCTGGAATAATCATCTCTTTAAGAGCTGCTCTTGTACTTATATCAACGCAACGAGCATAATCTGGTTTTTCAGTCCCTTCCATGATACCAGGTTTTTCTTTAAATTGGCTTCTAACTTCTTCAATCATACTAAATGCAGTATTCCCAACTGCATCCATAGTCATTGCTGAGAATAAGAATGATAGCATTCCTCCAATAAACAAACCAGCAATTACTGTTGGTCTTGTTATGTCAATACTTGATAGTGATACAGCTTGAGTATATGATGAAAATAGTGCTAAAGCAGTTAGTGCTGCAGAGCCAATAGCAAACCCTTTACCGATTGCTGCAGTAGTATTTCCTACTGAATCAAGTTTATCTGTTATTTTTCTTACATCTTTTGGTAATTCAGCCATCTCTGAAATTCCACCTGCATTGTCAGCTATAGGCCCATATGCATCTACTGCGATAGTCATTGCAGCTGTAGAAAGCATACCAACCGCAGCTAAAGCAATACCATATAATCCTTTTGTAGGTTGGTTAGCTCCACCAGAAGCATAATATGCTATCAATATACCTACTGCTATTACAATTATAGGTAGTGCAGTAGACATCATTCCAACAGACAAACCACCTATTATATTTGTTGAAGCTCCAGTTTCTGATTCTTTAGCAATTCTTTTTACTGGTTTATAGTCTGCTGATGTATAATACTCAGTTATTCTTGCGATTATCAATCCTACAGCAAGTCCAGCTACTATTGCAATAAATGGTCTATAATTATTTAAGAATATGTTACTCAAAATAAATGCCAAAACCAATGTAACGATAGCACTAACTAAAGTCCCAGTATTCAACGATTTTTGAGGATCTTTATCGCCTCTAACAAAGAAAACCCCAATAATTGAGGCCAAAATTCCAACAGCAGCTAATGATAGAGCGAAATAAACTCCATTATTTCCATAAGCTAAAACCCCAAGAGTCAAAGCTGATATTATTGCTCCTACATATGACTCAAACAAGTCTGCACCCATTCCAGCAACATCTCCAACATTGTCTCCAACATTGTCAGCTATAACAGCAGGGTTTCTAGGGTCATCTTCAGGTATTCCTGCTTCGACTTTTCCTACTAAGTCAGCTCCTACATCAGCAGCTTTTGTATATATTCCTCCACCAACTCTTGCAAAAAGAGCAATAGATGATGCTCCAAGCCCAAATCCTGTTATAATAGCAGGATCTTCGAAAATTATGTAGGACACACTTACCCCTAGTATTCCAAGCCCTACAACACACATTCCCATAACTGTTCCACCTGAAAATGCTATTTTCAAGGCTTCGTTTATACCGCTCTCCATCGCAGCATTAGAAGTTCTCACATTGGCTTTAGTAGCTACATTCATTCCAAAGTAGCCAGCTAATATTGAAAATAATGCCCCAAACAAAAATGTAATTGAGGTCTTCCAGCTAATCAAAATTCCAAGAACTATGAATAAAACAAGTATAAATACAGCTAAATATCTATACTGTCTTGACAAAAAAGCCATTGCTCCTTCATGAATATAAGATGATATTTCTTCCATCCTTTTATTCCCAGGATTTTGTTTGTTCACATAAGTTGCTTTGTAAAAAGCAAATAACAAAGCAACAACTCCAGCTATAGGAGCTGCGATCAGTGCGATATTCATCAATCTTCCTCCTTTATTTAGTTTTAGATTGCTAAAGCAACTGCAGAAATCATAAATATTACTGACGCAACTATTGTTATCTTTCTTAACAGTGCTTGTCTGCTAGTGCCTATGCTTTTACCAAAAATCGAATCAGCGGCTCCTCCCCCAATTGAACCTAATCCTTCTTGCTTACTCTCTTGCATTAAAATACTTACAATCAAAACAATGCTCGAAATAAGCATTAATACTGAAAAAAATGTAGCCATGTCACACCTCCCATATCCTTAATCCCTTAACAGTAGTATTTTATCATACAGATAGTTTAAAATCAAACAAAATAAAGCATGTTAGTGTATACCATATGGCCCCTGACAATTTGGACAAATACCTTTAATTTCTAAATTGTGATCAACGATTACATATCCAGTTTGTTCAGCAATATCATGCTCATATTTTTCAAACGGACAATCAGAAATGGGTATTATTTGATTGCAACAAATACATAATAAATAGTGTCTATGCTTTTCGCGAATGATTTCAAAATGAAATTTTTCATCAATGTCAAGTTTGTATTTAACTACTAATTTCTTTTTAACAAAAGTATCTAAGATCCTATAAATAGTTGATAAATTAAAAGAATTTATTTCTTTTTTTGCCAAAAAATATATCTCTTCTGCTGTTAATGGTTTTTCTTGTTTCTTTAATATTTCATATAAAAAAATTCTTTGTTTTGTTGCTTTTATTCCTTGTTTGTTCAGTATTTCTATTGTATCTTTATTCATATTTTTCACCACACATCAATTAATAACTTTACCAATAACATAAAGTACTATAAAAACTAAAGTATTCATTATGACTATACTTGGTCCAGATGGAATGTTTAATATATAAGAAAAAATCAGACCAAATGCCATAGAAAAAACGGAAATGAATACTCCAATTATTTGCAATGATTTAAAACTTCTTGCAATCTGCATAGAACTTATAGTTGGAAATATAATCAAGCTTGAAATCAGAAGTGTCCCTAAAACTCTCATCCCCAAAACTATAGTAATAGAGGTTAAGATAGAGAGCATATAATTAGTTAAGCTAGTATTCACTCCAGATACTTTTGAAAATTCTTCATCAAATGTTACAGCTAACAAATCTTGATAAAAAATATAGACTAACAATATCATAACAATCGACATAATAACTGATAAGTAACTGTCGAGTTTGTTAATTGCTAAAATACTACCAAATAAATAGCTATTTACGTCAATATTAAATCCTTGTGATTTACTTGCTATAACAACACCAAGTGCAATTGAAAATGATGATACCATACCGATACTAGCATCTCCATTTAGAGATGCTTTTTCATTTAATTTCATTATTAGTATAGAAGCTAATATAACTATCGGTAGAGAAATAAAAAGAGGAGAAACTCCTAGTGCCAATCCTAAGGAAACTGTCGCAAAGCTAACATGTGCTAATCCATCACCAATTAATGAATATCTCTTTAATACTAAGAAAGAGCCTAATACCGAACTAATCACTGCTATGAAAATGCCTACTAGCATAGCTCTTTGCATAAAAACAAAAGACATAGCCTCATTTATTGTTTCAATAATATTCATATAATCACCTTTCTTCTAGAATGAATTAAATTTGAAGTCACTTGATGGCCCGAAATAAATTATCTCCCTATCAATTAGCATTATTTTATTTGTTCTTTTAATTAGACTTTGAGTGTCATGAGACACTAAAAGAATAGCTGTGCCTTTTTCGTTTTCTTTGTCAATTATTTCAAATATCTCTTCCCTAGCTTTTGGATCAAGAGCACTAGTCGGTTCATCTAGAATTAGAAGCTTAGGATTGTTAACTAAAGCTCTTGCTAAAAAAACCTTCTGTTGTTGTCCTCCCGATAATTCCCCGATTTGCTTGTTCTTTAATTCTAAAGCTCCTACTCTTTCTAGAGTGTTTTCTATTTTTTTTATATCTGTTTTTGTAATCCTTTTTGGATATTTCTTACTTCCTAATAGCCCCAATCCTACAATTTCATATACGAGTGCCGGAAATTTTATATTCCCTGATACCAATATCTGTGGCAAATATCCTATTGTTGCTTTATCTTTAATATCATAATATCTAACCTCTCCACTAGAGCTAGGTATTATTCCCAATAATGCTTTAATAAGTGTGGTCTTTCCTGACCCATTTTCTCCGATTAGCCCTATATAATCTTTCTCATAAATAGCAAAATTTACATTTGTTAATACTTTTTCGTTACCATAATTGACATATAAATTGCTTGCTTCGATCAATTTACCCATTATAACCAAGCCCTTTTTTAAGATTTTCTAAGTTATTATACATGATATCTATATAATGAACATTTTTTTCTAATTGCTCTTTTGATACATTGTGTGCAGCATTTAATTCAAGCATTTGTACTCCTGTTTGATCTGAGATTGTTTTTGAAACTTTAGGATCTACTAATTCCTCATAAAATATCGCTTTAGCATTAGTATCCTTTACGGTTTTGATGATATTTGCAATTGCTTGTGCGGATGGTTCTGCATTTGGAGAAAATCCATCATATGGTGAAATGTATTCTAATCCATATCTATTAGCAAAATATCCTAACGCAAAATGTCCTCCAGAAATTATAGTTTTACTTTCTGAATTTTCAACTACATATCTTATATCTTCATCTAGTTTGATTAAATCACTCTTCAGCTTTTGAGCATTTTCAATATAAAATTGTTCGTTCTCTTTGTCAATTGAAATGACTGCATTAAGAATCTCATCCACCATTATGATAGCATTCATAGGATCAGTCCAATAATGAGGATCATAACCCGACTCCTCATGTTTATGTTCATTTTCATGATCATGGTCATGGTCTTCGTATTCAAAGTTTTTTAATTCTATTTCTGTACTTAGATCTATTGCTAAAATTTCTTCTGCTTCTAAGGATTCTAATATGTTTTTTACCCATGGTTCCATAACTAAGCTAGTATATATAAAAATATCTGATGATAATATAGTGGTCATATCCTTTGGAGAAAGGTCAAATGAATGTGCTTCAACTCCAGGTGGTAATAGCAAGACGACATCGAACTTATCCCCTACTATTATTCTCGAGAAATCATACTGTGGAAATAGTGTTGTAGTAATTATCGGTTTAGCATCGTTTAAATCTAATATATCATCATTTGGATTGGTACATCCTGAAATAAATACCATTAAGAATACTAATAATATATACAATGTTCTTCTTTCCATAGAAAATCCTCCCTATACAATAAATGCAGATGCGAACTATTCGCATCTGCATTTATTGTATAAGCTTTTTGTTAAACTGTCAATCTCTATTTTTTCAAGTTGTAAAATGATTTTAATCCGTTGTATATAGCTGTGTCGTATAAATTATCTTCAATTCTTAATAGTTGATTATATTTTGCTACTCTATCTGTTCTAGAAGGTGCGCCTGTCTTTATCTGTCCAGCATTAGTCGCAACTGCTAAATCAGCAATAGTTGAATCTTCAGATTCACCTGATCTATGTGAAATTATAGCTGTATATCCATGAGTTTTTGCTAATTCAATTGCATCTAATGTCTCCGTGATAGTTCCAATTTGATTTAATTTAATCAAAATAGAGTTACCTACACCTAATTCAATTCCCTTTTGTAGTCTTTTCGTATTTGTTACGAATAAGTCATCTCCTACTATTTGAACTCTATTTCCTAATTTTTCAGTCATTAATTTCCATCCATCCCAATCATCTTCTGCTAATCCATCTTCAATAGATATTATAGGATACTTATCTATTAAATATTCATAGTAATCTACCATTTCATTTGAGTTCAAAACTTTATTTTCACCTGCAAGAGTATAAGTTTTCTTTTCTTCGTCATATAATCCTGATGAAGCTACATCAATTGCTAACATAATATCTTTTCCAGGTACATATCCAGCTTTTTCAATAGCTTCAACAATTGTTTTTAAAGCTTCTTCATTGCTTGATAAGTTAGGTGCAAAACCACCTTCATCCCCAACAGATGTACTTAAGCCTTTAGATTTTAAAACAGATTTAAGATTATGGAATACTTCAGCCCCCATTCTTAATGCTTCTTTAAAATCTTTTGCGCCAACAGGCATTACCATAAATTCTTGAATGTCAACATTGTTGTCAGCGTGTTGTCCACCGTTTAGAATATTCATCATTGGAACAGGAAGAGTCTTTGCATTTACTCCACCAAGATATTTATAAAGAGGTATACCCAATTCATTCGCAGCTGCTTTTGCCACTGCCATCGAAACAGCAAGTATCGCATTTGCTCCTAATTTACCTTTATTTTCTGTCCCATCTAATTCTATCATTGTCTTATCTATCAAAACTTGGTCAAATACATTTAGACCTATTAATTCTTCTGCTATTACCTCGTTTACATTTTCTACGGCTTTTAATACTCCTTTTCCCAAATATCTAGATTTATCATCATCTCTTAATTCTACTGCTTCATATATTCCTGTTGAAGCTCCAGAAGGTACAATTGCACTCCCAAAAGAATTTTCAGTATATACCTCCACTTCAACTGTAGGATTACCCCTAGAATCTAGTACCTCTCTTGCGTAAACATCAACGATCATGCTCATTAACTATCACTCCTTATACTTATTTATTTTCAATTATTAATGATTCTCCTGTCATTTCTATTGGTTTATCTATTCCAAGCAAATATAATATTGTTGGAGCAATGTCTGCTAATATACCATCTTTTAGTGATACTTCTCTATCACTTACTAAAATGAATGGAACTTTATTTGAAGTGTGGGATGTTACTGGAGTTTTAGTGACTTCATCTAACATATACTCTGAATTCCCATGATCAGCTGTTACGAGAACTTCTCCACCCACTTCATTCATTACATCTAATATTTCTCCCATGCATTCATCAACTGTTTCAATGGCTTTTATAGCTGCTGGTATTACTCCAGTATGCCCTACCATGTCTGGATTTGCAAAGTTTAATATGATTAAATCATATTTGCCGGATTTTATTCTATTTATTACTTCATCTTTTACTTCATAAGCGCTCATTTCTGGTTTCAAATCATATGTTGCTACTTTAGGTGATGGAATCAAAACTCTGTCCTCATTCTCATAAGGTACTTCTCTACCACCATTAAAGAAGAACGTTACATGAGCATATTTCTCTGTCTCAGCTATTCTCAATTGGTTTAAACCTAATTTGCTTACGGTCTCACCTAGAGTGTTTATTAAATTTTCTGTTTTATATGCGACATGCACATGAGGAATTGTTTTATCATATTCTGTCATTGTCACATAATACAAATTTTTTCTAAGAGGTCTATCAAAGCCATCGAATTTATCGTCAATAATTGCTCTTGTTAATTCTCTTGCTCTGTCTGGCCTGAAATTGAAGAAAATAATCGAGTCATTATCTTCGATAGTAGCAATAGGTTTATTGCCTTCGACTATAACAGTTGGTAGAATAAATTCGTCATTCACACCTTCTTTATATGATTCTTCAATTGCATCTATCGGATTGGCTTTAGTTTTACCAATTCCTAAACATATTGCATCAAATGCAAGTTTTACTCTATCCCATCTCTTGTCCCTATCCATTGCATAATATCTTCCTGATACAGTAGCAATTCTACCAACTCCGATTTCCTTTATCTTAGCCTCTAGCTCTCTGATATGTTTACTACCTATTGTAGGTGGTACATCTCTACCATCTAGAATAGCATGAATATAGACATCGTTAAAATTTTGTTGTTTCATAAGTTCAAGTAAAGCATACAGATGAGTGTTGTGACTATGAACTCCACCATCAGATACTAATCCTATTAAGTGAAGTTTAGAGCCATTTTTTTTCGCATGTTCTATTGCATTTAAAAACTCTTCTTTTTTAAAGAAATTACCTTCATTAATTTCTTTTGTGATTCTTGTAAGCTCCTGATATACAATTCTGCCTGAGCCAATATTTAAGTGCCCAACTTCTGAATTTCCCATTTGTCCTTCAGGTAATCCTACATAAAGTCCACTTGCATGTAAAGTGCTGTGAGGGTATTTTGCTATTATCTTGTCATAATTTGGTTTTTTAGCTAAATATACAGCATTTCCCTCATATTCTTTTCCTAACCCGAATCCGTCTAAAATCATTAGCATTAATGGTTTTTTTGCCATAATATTCCCCCACCTAATAGTTGATAAGTTGAGCAAAATCATCTGCTTTGAGACTTGCTCCACCAACTAAAGCTCCATCAATATTTTCCATAGCCATTAATTCTTTTATGTTCTCAGGTTTTACACTACCACCATAAAGAATTCTAATAGCTTGAGCTGTTTTCTCATCATATAAACTGGTCAACACATTTCTTATCAATTGACAAATTTCTTCAGCTTGTTCACTTGATGCTGTCCTTCCAGTTCCAATAGCCCATATAGGTTCATAGGCAATTACAGTTTTTTTAGCATCTTCTGTAGAGATTCCTTCAAATGCTTTCCTTACTTGATCTTCTATCAACTCTTTGTAACTGTCATTCTCTCTTTCTTGTAAGCTCTCCCCAACACATACTATCGGAGTTATATTATGTGATAAAGCAGAGATTGTTTTCATGTTAACAGTCTTGTCAGTTTCATTGAAATACTGTCTTCTCTCGGAATGTCCAATTATAACATATTCTACATTAAGCTCATTTAACATCAATGGAGAAATTTCGCCTGTATATGCTCCTTTTTCTTCCCAATGCATGTTTTGTGCGCCTAATTTGATTTTATTTCCATCTACCATTTTACTAGCTGTTTGAAGAAAAGTAAAAGGTACGCAGATTACAGCTTCAACACTTTCATTCAATTCTCGATTTAAAATATCACTAACTAAAGCTTGCCCTTCTACTATTGTATTATTCATTTTCCAATTTCCTGCTATAATAGGTTTTCTCAATAGTGCTCCTCCTTACTATTCTACATCGTCTATAGCATCAATTCCTGGTAATACTTTGCCTTCTAAAAACTCTAGTGAAGCTCCTCCTCCTGTTGATATATGAGTCATTTTGTCTGCAAGACCTGCTTTTTCAACAGCACTAGCCGAATCACCACCGCCGACGATTGTTATTGCATCTGTTTTAGCTAAAGCTTTTGCTATCTCAAAAGTACCTTTACTGAAATTATCCATTTCAAAAACACCCATAGGTCCATTCCAAATGATAGTTTTAGCTTCCTTTATAATATTCCCAAATATTTCTATACTCTCTTGCCCAATGTCCAAGCCTATCATATCTTCAGGGATTGAATCGATAGAAACAGTTTTAAATTCAGTATCATTCTTAAACTCTTTTGCTACAACAACATCTACTGGCAATGCAATGGCTACATTCCTTTCTGCTGCTTTCTCCATCAATTCTTTTGCCAGTTCTAATTTGTCTTCTTCTAACAGAGACTTCCCAATTTCATATCCTTTAGCCTTTAAAAAAGTGAAAGCCATTCCTCCACCAATTATTATAGCATCAACTTTTGAAATTAAATTTTCAATTACTCCTATCTTGTCTGATACTTTAGCTCCACCTAATATAGCGACAAAAGGTCTCTCTGGTTCTTCAAGAGCTTTTCCCATTATATTTACTTCTTTTTCAACTAAAAATCCTAGTGCAGATGGTAAATATTTTGAAACACCTACATTAGATGCATGAGCTCTGTGTGATGTTCCAAATGCATCGTTTACGAATAATTCGCCTAGGCTTGCAAGTTCTTTTGCAAACTCTTCTCCATTCTTTTCTTCTTCTTTTCTAAACCTAGTGTTTTGAAGTAACATCACATCTCCTGGTTTCATATTATATGCCATCTCTTTAACTTTTTCTGAAACCACATTATCATCATCTGCAAATATTACTTCTCTATTTATAAGTTCTGATAGCCTCTTTGCTACAGGTGCTAAAGAATATTTCTTGTTTGGCTCTCCTTTAGGTCTTCCTAGATGTGACATCAAGATAACTTTTGCATTATTTTCAAGTAAATAATTAATTGTTGGTAATGAGCTAGTTATCCTAATATCATCAGTTATATTTAAGTTTTCATCCATAGGAACATTGTAGTCGACTCTAACTAAAACCCTTTTGCCATTTACATCTAAATCTTTAAGCGTTTTTTTCCTTTTCAAAATATCAACCTCCAAAGATATTATTAATGGATAAGTCGGGTCAATAGACCCGACCTCTTTACCATCTTGATGCTATCATACTTACTAAATCAACTACTCTATTTGAATAACCCCACTCATTGTCATACCAAGATACAATTTTTACCATATTATCTATAACCATTGTAGAATCAGCATCAATTATTGATGATCTTCTGTCTTTTAAGAAATCTCTGGAAACAAGTGGTTCTTCTGTATAACCAAGAATTCCTTTAAGTTCGTTTTCACTTGCTCGTTTTAATAAATCGTTGACTTCTTTCGCTGTTGTTGGTTTTTCAACTTCAAATACTACATCTACTAAAGATACTGTTGGTACAGGTACTCTTACGGAGAATCCATTTAATTTGCCTTTTAATTCTGGCAATACCAAAGCCACAGCCTTTGCTGCCCCTGTTGTAGTAGGTATTATATTTTCTGCTGCTGCTCTTGCTCTTCTAGGGTCTTTGTGGAATTTGTCATGAACTTGTTGATCATTTGTATATGCATGTACTGTGGTCATTAATCCTTTTTTAATTCCAAGGTTATTTAATACGACTTTAGCAATCGGAGCTAAGCAATTGGTTGTGCAAGATGCATTTGAAATAATGTTGTGATTAACAGGGTCGTATTTATCATCATTTACTCCTAATACGATTGTTATATCTTCCCCTTCAGTTGGTGCAGTTATAACTAATTTTTTTGCACCTGCTTGAAGATGTTTTTCAAAGTCTTCTCTCTTTTTAAATACTCCAGTTGAGTCTATTGCGATATCTACTCCTAGTTCTCCCCATGGCAATTTTGAAGGATCTTTTTCTGCAACTACCTTTATTTTCTTTCCATTAATAATGATTCCTTCATCATAAGTTTCAACTGTTCCATTGAATATTCCATAAACACTATCATATTTAAATAGATGAGCCATTTGCTCAATTGTTCCACCAATTTCATTTATTGCAACTATGTCAAAAGCATCAGTATTGCTCTCTGCCCAAGCTCTTGTTACATCTCTACCTATTCTACCAAATCCACTTAATCCAACTTTCAATGTCATATAAACTCCTCCTTAATATTTTTTGTTATAATTTTTTTTGCTGCTGATTCATCGATTACTAAAATTATGTCTTTTCTCAATGAAGAGATTGCAATAATTGCTTCGGATTTATCTTCTCCGCCAGCAACCCCAATCACTTTTGGTATCTCTAGATATTTGTTTAGAGATAACCCTGCTGAGCCATATTCAAATACGTCTTTACCTTTAATGTCAAAGAAATGACCAAAAGCCTCTGCAACAGCTTGATTTTGTTTTAAAAATTCTATATTTTGTTCAGGCAATGTTCGTCTTCTAGCCATTATGTCAGCTCTACCAATCCCAAAAATGAAGATATCAATTCTTTCAATCAAATCTAGAATGTCTTTTATTTCCTTGTTTTTATTAGCTATTTCATTGATATCCTGTCCTATGCTATCTGGAATGTAAAGGAGCTTGTAATTTGCTCCTATATTTTGAGCTAGTTTTGATGCCACCGTATTTGCCTGAGTTTTTAAGTCATTCCCAAGTCCACCTCTTGCTGGTATTATAGTGACGTTTTTAAAATCTCCATTTGATGTGGCTTGCTCAGAAACTGCTAGCATTGTATGTCCACCTGTCACACCAACAACAGAATTTGGTTTTAAATGACTGATTAAAACATCTGAAGCTGCTTTGGCTAAATCATTTAATGTTAAATCACTGAGAGATGAATCTCCAGAGACTACATAACATTCATTTACACCTAAAATGTTTGTTACTTCTTTTGATAGTCCTGGTTTTATTATTATCTCTTGGAAAATTTCAGAGAGTTCAACCAATAATTTTTCACCATCATCAGTTACATACATACCCATATTTTTTATGTTTAATAAATTAAGTTTAACTAAATTTTCCACTTCTGTTCTAACATTTCGTTCACTCATGCCTATATTTGCAGAAAGAGCCCTTCTTCCTATAGGCTGATTATTTTTAACTTCTCTTAGTATAATGTATCGCTTCTCTAATAGTTCCAAGGTTTCAGGCACTATCATCTTTATTAAATTTAAATTAACTAATGGGACCACCTCCATATGTGGACAAATATTGTCCCTCATGTATTATTTTTGTCCCAGCTTTTATAAAAATCACATCCTTATTATACCCAACCCTGGAAAAAATATCAAGGTAAAAACAAATTAAAATCTTTTTCTTAATTTTGAAGAAGGAATACTTAACTCTTCTCTGTATTTAGCTACAGTTCTTCTTGAAATAATGATTCCCATTTTTTCTAATTCATCTGATATTTGTTGATCGCTTAATGGTCTTTTAATATCTTCTTTTTCTATAATGTTTCTGATTAAATTTTTCACAGAATCAGATGAAACCATTCCATCGTTTCCTTTAATTGCTTGAGTAAAGAAATATTTTAATTCAAAAATCCCTCTTGATGTCTGTATATATTTCCCATTTGTAGCTCTCGAAATAGTCGATTCATGCATATTGATGTCATCGGCTACCTCCTTTAATGTTAGAGGTTTTAAATAGCCTTCTCCTTTTTCAAAAAAATTTATCTGAAATTTAATAATAGATTCTATTACTTTCAATAATGTTTGCTTCCTTTGTTCAATGCTTTTTATAATCCAAACAGCGGAATTTAATTTCTCTTGCAAAAATTGTCGTGTTGCTTCATCAGAATTTTTTATTAAATTTTTATAAAAATTGTTAATATTTAACCTAGGTGCTGTTATTTCATTAAGTAATACAACATATTCTCCACCAATTTTCTCAACTGTTGCATCTGGGATTATATATTTTATTTCTTTATCATACCCACCAAATGACCTACCAGGCTTTGGTTCTAGTAATTTTATTTCATCTGCAATTTTTTGTACTTCCTCTACATTTATGTGTAACTCTGCTGCAATTTTAGAAAGTTTGTTAAGGGCAATATCCTCTAAATATTCTTCTATGATTGTGTTGATTAGCGTATCTCTTTTATCCTTTATTTGTAATAACAAACACTCTTTTAAATTCCTTGCTCCAACTCCTTCTGGTTCGAATGTTTGAATTATTCCAAGCATTAATTCAACTTCTTCTACAGATACATTTAGTGCTTCAGAGATTTCATATATACTTGAGTTTAAATATCCATTTCCGTCGATGTTTTGAATTATATATTCTCCTATTTTATACTCTCTATGCCCTAAACTTACCATAGAAAGTTGCTCTAATAAATAATCCTTTAATGATTGAGAGGATGTGAAAAAGTTTTCATAAACTGTAGATTTTAAATTCTTATCAACTTCTTCTTTATAGCTTATATCATCATACTTTTCTATGAACTCTTTCCAATCTATCTCATCTATTTCATTAAATATATCTTGAGGTTGTTCAATATCTTCAAATTCTTCGTATTCTAATAGCGGATTTTCCTCAATTTCTTTTAAAATAAATTCTTGCAGTTCTAGACTAGTATATTGAAGCAATTGAATTGCTTGTCTTAATTCTGGAGTCATAACTAATTTTTGACTCTGTTCTAATGTTAATTCATAATTAAGCTTCAATTACTTCACCTCCATTTACTGCTTATATTATATCAAATTTAGGCTAACTTAACAAAAAAACTTAAGGTCTAAGACCTTAAGTTTTTAACATTCTTCAGCTTTTTTTACATTATATCCTGCATTTGCTAATACATCTATAGCTTTTTTTAGGTTATTCTCATTTACCATAACAATCGGACCCGTGCAACCCATGCCTGATTCTGCGTAAATTTGATTTTCCCATAATACACTAACAGCATCGTCTAATTCCATAATATCAATTCCATCTATTGTAGCAGTTACAACTTCTTTATCTGGGCTTTTTATTTCTTTCTTTTCATCTTTTTTAACTGAATCTTTATTAAGTGATTTGAGAATTTCTTTTAAGTTTGCCTTGTTAGCTTTTTCAAATTCACTTCTAGCTATGTCGAATATTTTACCTTTTGCCAAGTCAGCAGCATAATTTATTGCATTAGCTATTACTGGAGAGCCTGATGCCCTAGATATGATTAGTATAAGTCTGTTGTAGTCTTCTCCAATTCCAGGACCATATCCAAAACCTAATGATTCGTAACTCCCACCAGTTGTATATGCCGAAAAAACTTTCATCAGTATGTTGCCTGTTAGAGTGTCAGTTACCATTATATCAGGTGTTCCTGCTAACAAGTCGTTTCCTCTCATTACACAACCGCCATCAGCTCTTGTGGATTCAGTCAATTTTATATCATATCCGTTTGAAATAAGCTCTTTAAAAATCCTTTCAACTTGTCTTGCTCCATCAACATTTAATATGCCTACTGTAGGATTTTCTATTCCCATAGCTTTTGCTGTAATAATCCCATATATCCCATTTTTTACCATAGCTTCAGCTCTATTTGAAGAAGATGTTCCTGTAGTTGTTGCAATGAACATTTCTTTACCTTTACCTGGAGTTATTACTCGTCCAACAGTTGAAACCCCAATAGGAAAATTATAATGCATAGTAACACATGAGTTTATTTCATTATTATCAAGCATTTCTTCCATTTTTTTATATGCTTCATCTTCATTATCAACTATGATTTGGGTCAAACTAGAGTCAACTTTAGGTCCTATTAAAACAACTTCTATTGTTTTATTTCTATCTTGTGCTAATTCAGCACCTTTTACAACATTAGAAATTCCATGTTCGCTTCCTAAAGTTGTTACCCCAACTCTTATTTTGGGACCATATTGACCTGTTTCTAAAGTATCTGCTATTTCATTGAATATTTTAGCTACAGTTTTTTTAACATTTTCTGTTTGCACAAAATCACCCCTATTCTTCTAAAAGGTGCGCTGCAAAATCTCTCATTGCCTCAGCCACAAAATTTCTAATTTGTTCTTCAGAAATACCTTTATTCTCTTCTTTTTTACCATCATTTTTTTCTATAACCACAGAAACTCCGTCAAACAAATTAGTCATTCTGCCTAAAAATAAACTACCTTTACCTACTATCATAACTTTGTTAACATTTCCACTCATGATATCATCTATTGCAAAACCAACATATGGTACTCCAGATGGAATGTGTCCTTGAGTTGGAGCCCATCCTTCCATACCATGTTTATCTATAAACTCATTTATTTGTGTCCTATCTAATTCTCCTCTTTTAACTCCTAAAGCAGCTATCATTTTATAATTAGCATTTGGTACATCTCCTGCTCCAGCGGGTTTGGTTATGTCGGGATTTTGCATTTCTACGGAATATTTGTCTATATCTGTAATTTTTAAATTGCCTCTATCAAGCGGAGCTGTAACAAGCGATGTTATTACTGCCTGTGGTGAAGATCCTGTTCCTACTGTATGCCTTCCTACTAAATCATTCCTTATTATTGGGCTAATACCATCGTTTTCACTTACTAAAACTGCAAAGCCGCCAATAACATCTTCTAATATAGGCAATCCTTTCTTCACATGATCTTTCCCATTCATCCCTAATTTTGCTGTAGAGCCGCCTGATACTACTAAAACATTTTTAAATGTCTTTGCTTTTACTAATGAAGCTGCAGATATTATTGCATGGGTAGGTGCTGCACAGAAACCTCGTACATCTGAGCCAGTTGCGTTAATAAGTCCAGCAAACTCAGCAATAGCCTTTGCAAAGTTTCCTCCACCTCTTTGATTCATATCTCCACATGCTTCTTCTGAGCATTCAATTACATACTCTATTTCATTAGGGTCTATATTTGCTCTTTTTATCAAATGTAGTGCTGCTAAAACTCCTGATGCTTTTGATACTAAATTTTCAAAAATAACATGAGCACTTAAATTAGGATCAATGTCATGAGCTCTTTTTACACATCCAACTAAATTGTTGTCAAAATAAAGTGGTTCTGCTTCCTGTTCATTGATAAGTTTTTCAACATCTCCTAAATCTTCGCCATCTTTTAGTCTTGAAACTAATTCATTGTTTATTAAGTCATGATTTAATAGTTTCTCTTTAATTGAACTAGTAAATTCTTTTGATAATTTTACTAAATCAAATACATCTACTATCTTCATCAATCCAATAAATTCATCCTCTGGCATTATTTCCCCAAACTTGCCATATCTAGATGAATTTAGAACAGGTTTATCAACCCAAGGTTGAGGAGTCGATTTTAAATCCTCAGGAGTTTTATTTCCAATATATACTTGATTTGGCAAATAATTTATTGCTTCTTCATAACTTCTTAAGCTACTTCTAATGTTTTTAAGATACTCGGAATTTGGATTTAATAGTTTTTCAGTTGTTTGTGTTGAACCATTATGAATAACCATATCTGGTGCATGTACTAAAATATAACTTGCACATTTTATAACTGCATTACTCAAATGAGTCACCTCCGTATTATTATTAATTTTAGAAAAGGGTGATTATAATCACCCTTTTCTAAAATATTAAACCTTTATTAATCTTCAAATACTGTTTGTTCTGTAATTTCAGTTGTTAGAGCTTTTAGTGCTTTTTCTACTAATTTCCTTCTCAACTCTTTTTCTTCCTCAGCAGTTAATTGAGGATTGCCAAGTGGGTGAGGTATAGCTACTGCTGGAACTATTCTATTTGCACCAACAGTCAGTGAAATAGGTACAACTGTACAAATGTGAACTACTGGTAACCCTGCTCTTTCGATTTCTTTTACCATCGTTGCACCGCAACGAGTACAGGTGCCTCAGGTAGAAGTTAATATAACTGCATCTACCCCATCAGCAACTAATTCTTTCGCTATTTCACTTGCAAATTTTTTAGCATTAGCTACTGAAGTTCCATTTCCTACTGTAGAATAATAATATCTGTGAAGTTCTCCGATTTTGCCTTCTTTTTCCATATCCCTTAGCACGTCAACTGGTAATACCCTATCAGCATCCTCATTAGCATATACTGGGTCATAACCACCATGAGCTGTCTGGAAAGTTTCTTTTGTTAAATCTAAAATGCCTTCAATGTCATATTTCCCATATTTTGATGCAGAACTTGACTCTATATGGTCTGGATTTCCTTTAGGAACTATACCACCTGATGTAACTAGAGCAATTTTAGCTTTAGTTATATCCTTGATTGCAGGATTTGGTGTTACTCTGTCAAAATCAGGCATTGGGTATTCAGTCTCGTAAGCTTCACCTTTCAATTTCTTAATTAGCATTTCAACTGCTCTTTGTGATCCTCTCTTGTCCGCAAAATAGTTGACCCTAATTCCTCTCTGAATATATCCTTCTTCGCTTGGAGAACCTATTTTCTCTCCTTTTGCCAATTTTAAAGCAAAAGGTACAATTTTAGAAACAGCATCCCTCATGCCAACTGCACTGTCCTTTGTAGGAATGATATATATTGATTTTCTATATAGATCTACTCCTGGATTTTCTTCATACATTGCTGTAAGTGCAGGTATATTTAGTTCGTTTTGAACTGCTTCAGTTATTGCACCACATGCTACCCCATATCTACCAGCATTAAATGCTGGACCTGCTATAAATAAATCAGGATTGTACTGT
The DNA here is from genome assembly GCF_055108775.1 of Soehngenia sp. Taxonomy (NCBI): domain Bacteria; kingdom Bacillati; phylum Bacillota; class Tissierellia; order Tissierellales; family Tissierellaceae; genus Soehngenia; species Soehngenia sp. Next base: position 26,460 of record NZ_JBSQIL010000009.1, read on the forward strand.
TTAACTAATTCTAACACTCTTGATTTTGCTTCTTCTATGTTTTCGTTAAAGTAACTATCTCCACATATAACTGTAGCTACTATTTCAGCTTCATCTTTGAAACCAGCTTGAAGTGCCATCCCTGGCCCAACTACTCCTTCTCTTACTTCTGGTTCATAATCAGCCTTTTCTTCTCCCCCAATTCCAGCGAAGAATTGATTTAGATAGTGTACTATTCTTATTTTCCCCATTTGATTCCCTCCTCTCCTTGATTTAGATGGAGAATTAATATTTTGAATATTGCTCTCTCATATTTTTAACTTCTTCCACAATTGAATCAACATCTAAAACCATTTCCATCATACCGATTTGTTCATCGTATACTTCAGGATCTACTGATTCTTTAAATTCTGGCTCTACTGCATGATAAACTTTGAGTCCCAACGAGACTCCTGCTAATGGACCTGCATAAGTTGGATCACCAGCTGTTACTGTTTCAGCAGCTAATCCTGCTGCTTCTGCTTCAGCGCCGCCTAATACTACTATTATATTTTCAGCGCCGTATTTTTCAGCTAGTTCCTTTACTCTCTTTTGGTTTTCCAAGTCCATTGCTCCTGCAGCCGTTCAGACAAAACACTCAGTTGCTGAAAAAACTATTTCTGCAGGAGTGGTTTTTATACATTCTTCAATCGCTGGTCCAGGAATTCCATCCCTATCTCCAATGATGATAACTTTTGAATTTTCATCAAAGATTGACATATTTCCACTTCCTTTCATTCATTTTACTATTATTATATTAATATGTTTTTGCTGTTAAATTACTAAATCCTATTTCATTAGTTGCACCAGTGATAGCTTGAATTTCAACAGTAATATAGCCATTAGCATCCAAACTACCATCAAAACCTCCAGCAATTATATCCACATACTCTAATGAACCTATAACCTTATCCATAGGAGGGAGGGTTATTACTTGGTTTGCATTCCCTGCTGTAACAACTGCATCTGCTGATTTATCAGCATCTGCTAATGACTGGCTTGCACCATCTCTACCTGCATATTCATCTGTGATTATAACTGTCTTTATACCCTTAGCTTCTATTTTCTTTGTGTTCATAATTAAGTCAGTATCTGGATTTCCAAATCCTTCTTGAGATATTATTACTCCGTCTAATCCCAAAAACTCAGCTAATTTAGCAGTCATGTTAGATGATCTTTCTTTGTCTGCCAAATAAACATTTTCATTAGTGATTATTACACCAACAAAATTCAATTCTTTACCATGTAGATTTAATAAATCTTCTATTACTGGATTGTTTAAATGATGATAAGTTGTGTTTTTATCACATGCTGAAACGCAGTTTCCACTTACTATAGCACCATCCATTGATTCTGTAGGATACATAATAGTAGGTATTATTTGCTTAGCATCAACTCCATAGACATAAGTGTCATGTAACAATCCTTGAGTTTGTAACATTTGAACATATCCTACTTTTGGCAAGTTTGGATATTTCTTTAGATTTTCAGTAAATGTATCCACTTCATATACTTTTACTTCATCAGGAACTATATTTCTTGCTGTTTCTCCTAAATACTTAGCTGCTTTAAATCCCGCCAACCTAACAGCTTTCTCATGATCGTGTTGTTTTAAACCATCAACTGGTTCACATACTAAAACAATATTTATTAATTTAGAAAATGGTGTATATTCTGCTCCTGGTCCAGACATATCTACTATTCCTTCTTGGAACCCAACAATTTTACCTGTTGTCATTACTGCACAGCCTTTTAGTACATTTGTCTTCCCTGAACCTACCATGTCTACTTTAGATAAAATGCCAGGAAAAATTCCTCCAGGCCCTTCAACCTTTACTCTTGGTTCAATGACATCTTTTACTGGTGTAATTCTAACTTTTTCTCCTGGTTTAGCAATATCAACATCTACCTTTTTTAGATGTTCATCTTCCATTAATAAGTTAATTAATTCTTGTTTGTTTATTGAAAGAACACCTTTTTCTAGTTTTGTTGTATCGCCAAATATTACATCTTTAATTAGGACATTACCTAATTCTAGACGCATTTACTTCACCTCCCTTAAATATTTCACATATATCCTAAACTCATATGAGTTAGAGGCTTAATAATACTTCTTTATTAATTCTTCAACACTGCTTTCAGTTGCTTCTTCTCCTACTACTGAATCTACTCTTTCTCCGTTTTGATATATTGCAATTACTGGCAAACCTAATACTTTTTGTCCAATAGCAACTCTTCTTGCTTTAGTAATATCAAGTGATGTAAATTTGATTTTGTCTCCATATTTTTCTTCTAAGCTATGAACAAAAGGCATCAATGCCTTGCAAGGTTCACATGATGGACTCCAATAATCAACTAAAATTGTGCCTTCTGCTTTTAAAACTTCTTCTTCAAAGTTTTCTTTAGTTAATTCGATCATAATTAATCCTCCTCTTCTTATTCAAATGTATTTTCTTCTATATATTTCTCTGCCTGTGTTGCAGCTATAGCCCCATCTGAAGTTGCTGTTACTACTTGTCTAAGTGGTTTTACCCTGTTATCTCCAGCTGCAAATACACCAGGAATATTTGTTGCCATCTTATCATCTGTTATGATGTATCCATTCTCCATGTCAATTAAGCCTTCAAATAATTTAGTAGCTGGATCATAACCCACAAATACAAATATTCCAAAGGTCCCGTCATTTTCATCTGCAAAAATTTCTTTTTCTTCTCCTGTCTTGACATTTTTAACAACCATAGATTCCAATAGTCCATCACCTTTTAGCTCTGTGACAACGGTATCCCACATAAAATGAATCTTCTCGTTTGCAAAAGCTTTCTCTTGAATTGATTTAGCAGCTCGTAGAGAATCTCTTCTATGAATTATAGTAACTTTTCTAGCAAATTTAGTTAGATAAATAGCTTCTTCAACAGCTGAATCTCCCCCACCAACAACGAAAACTTCTAAATCCTCGAAGAATGCAGCATCACATGTAGCACAATATGAAACCCCTCTTCCAGTGAGTTCCTTTTCTCCTGGACAACCTATTTTCTTAGGTGTTGCTCCAGTTGCTATTATTACAGTTTTAGTTTGATATTCAGCTTTTTCTCCTTTTAAGATTTTTATCTTTCCAGATAAATCAACACTCTTTATAGTATCAGATGTTCTTTTTGCTCCAAAACTCTCTGCTTGTTCAACCATACGAGCAACTAATGATGGTCCTGTAGCATTTTCTATAGAACCCGGATAATTTGCGACTTCTTCTGTGGTCACTATCTGCCCGCCAACTGCATCTTTTTCAATAATCAATGTATTTAATCTAGCTCTTGCAGCATAAAGTCCAGCAGATAATCCAGCAGGTCCTGCCCCTATAATTACTACATCATAAAGCATATTTCTACCTCCAATCATTTAATTAACAAAAAATAAGTACAACTAAAAAAACAGAATAAATAGACTGCCTGCCTACTTACTCTGTTTATTTACCTGAGAGATTCTCTCTAATAGAGATTGCTCCTTCGGTGTTATATCACTTTCCAGAGTCCTGTCATATTACGGTACTTTTGCCTGAGAGTTTCACATTTAAGTGGCTAGCTTAAATAATTACTCCTTCGGCGCCATATAGGTCTCTCCCGCAATAATCATTCAGAAACGCAATATTTATTTGTTACTAAATTAACGACTTATCTTCGATTTAATTATATCTTACTATAAATATTATTTCAATATAAAATTTTTCAATAATACTATTCTTTAAATTTATCTAATACATACATTGAAATATTTCTAGAATGATCAGAAACTCTTTCTAAATTACTAATTACGTCCAAAAATACTACACCTGCGCCAGTACTACATTGCATTTTGTTTAATCTTTCTATATGATTAGCTCTATTTCTCTTCTCCAGTCTATCTACCTCATCTTCTAAAGCTAATACTTGCCTAGCTAAATTTTCATCAGTATTTTTATATGATTCAATTGATGTATTGAAAACTTTTTTACACATCTCAAACATTTCAGTGAGTTCATTTACTGCTTCAGGCGTAAAGAATATGTTGTTTTCATACTTAAATAGAGCCTGCTCAGTTATATTTTCCACATGATCTCCAACTCTTTCAATGTCACCAATAACATATAACATCGCATTTATATCCTCATGTTGTTCATCTGATAATGGTGCATTAGATAATGCTACCAAGTATTCAGTGATTTCTCTTTGTACTTTGTTAATTACCTGCTCTTTATCAAGAATACTATCCACTTCTTCAGTCCTATCCTCAAGTAGCACCCTTTGACTAGCTGAAAGATTATCGTAAACTAGTTCCCCCATCCTTAATGTTTCTTTCTTTGCTTGAGCTAAGGCAATAGATGGTGTCTGAATAATACGTTTATCCAAATATATTGCTTCAGTTACCTCAAATTCATCTGATCCTGGTACAAGCTTTTCAGCAATTTTTACTAATATACTAATGAATGGAAGTAAAATTAATACATTTGCAAAATTAAATAAAGTATGTGCATTTGCTATTTGCCTTGCTAAATCATTTGGTGATATGTATGCTACTAATAATTTTACTGGATAGCTTAATAAAGTCATAAAAATAAATGCTCCTACTACATTAAACAAAAAATGTATCACAGCTGCTCTTTTTGCTGTCTTATTTGCTCCAACACTTGATATAAGGGCAGTAGTTGTTGTACCAATATTGCTTCCAAATAGTATTGGCAAAGATATCCCTATACTCACTAACCCTTCTTTTGCAAGTGCTTCCAATAATCCAATTGCCGCAGAGCTGCTCTGTACAAGAGTAGTAATGCCTATCCCAGCTAGTACTCCAAGAACGGGATTATTTAAGCTTGTCAATATTCTCGTAAATGAAGGTAAACCTGCTAAAGGTTTTAATCCATCACTCATCATGCCCATGCCTATAAATAATATCCCAAACCCAATCAATATTTCAGCATATGATTTTGAGTTCTTGCTCTTTGCTGTCATCCATATTGCTACCCCTAATGCAACGGCAATCGGTGCAATATATTCTAGATCAAATGCAATTAATTGGGCAGTTATAGTAGTTCCTATATTTGCTCCCATTATTACCCCTGCCGCCTGAGGTAAAGTCATTAGGCCAGCATTTACAAAACCTATAACCATTACAGTTGTTGCACTACTGCTTTGAATTATCATAGTTACTAGCGTACCTACTAAAACACCCATAAACCTATTAGTAGTTAAAGCTTCTATGACAGATTTAAGCCTATTGCCAGCAGCTTTTTCTAAACCGCTCCCCATCATAGTCATACCATATAGAAACATTCCCAATCCCCCTATAACGGGGATTAACAAAGTCATAATATTTGTTTCCTCCTTTTTCTGATTTTAGCTTAAACTAGTTCAGGAAACCCTAGTTGTCTTAGAGCTTCATATAAAATTATATTTACTGAATTAGATAAATTTAATGATCTCTTTAAATCACTTCTCATTGGTATTCTTATAGCAGTATCAATATTTCTAAAAATAAGCTCTTCAGGCAAGCCTTTAGTTTCTTTACCAAAGACAAAAAAAGACTCATCTTCATATTTGAAATCGGTATATATTTTTTTTGCTTTTGTTGTTGAATAATAAAAAGGATGATTATAATATTTGATTCGGCACTCATCAAAATTGTCATAATAATTTATGTCAAGAAGATCCCAATAATCTAGTCCTGCTCTTTTTAAATGTTTATCATCTAAAGAAAACCCTAAAGGTTTAATTAAATGCAACCTTGTCTTTGTTATAGCACATGTTCTAGATATGTTTCCAGTATTTTGAGGTATTTCAGGTTCTACTAATACAATATTTAAAGCCATTTGATCACCTATTCTAAAATGAATTTTCTAAAAGCATATGCAACTCCATCTTCGTTGTTTGTCTTTGTAACATAATCAGCAATTTCTTTAATATGTTTTTCTGCATTTCCCATAGCTACTGATATGCCTGCTGTCTCTAGCATAGGAATGTCATTGTCATTATCTCCTATTGACATTATTTGAGATTTATCTATTTTTAGTAACTCTGATACATATTTAAGCGCATGTCCTTTTGAGGCGTTCTTGTTTGTAATTTCTATATTGTTTATCCCACTCTTTGACAAGGTAATATCACTTATTCTTGACAATTTCTTCTTTACTTTGTTTAGCTTTTCTAAATCATCATCCATAAATAAAAACTTATAAATTTCTATATCTCTTCTTAAAACTTCATCTATATCTTCAAATAGTTCAAACTTTATATTTTGACCCTTTAGTCTCTCTTTCGATGAATTATAATATTTGTCAATTTCTTTGATATATTTATTTGAAAAATATGTGTCATCATTATAAAAATGAAAATAAATGTTTTCTTCTATTGCTATTTCAACTATCTTTTTAATAGTTTCACATTCAAGTGGCATTTTCAAAATTATATTAGAATTTTTATCAGAAACTATTGCCCCATTTGATGCTATTATATAATTTTTTAACCCTAACATATCTGAAAAATAAGTCGCTGATTTTAAAACTCTACCAGTAGATAAAATTATTTCAATACCTCTTTTTTTAGCTTGCCTTAAGACCTCTACAGTATTATGGCTAACCTCTCCACTATCATTTAGCAAAGTGCCATCCATATCGATTGCAACTAATTTTATATCCATATCTTTCCTCCAAATATTTAATATAACACATTTATATTAAATATAAAATATATTTTTCACATAAATAGAGGAAAGCCTTAGGCTTCCTCTATTTAACTAAATCCAAAGCTTCTCTTACAATGTTTTCTACATTGAATCCAAATTTATCGAATAGTTTATTAGCTGGTGCAGATTCTCCAAATCTATCAAGACCAACAATTTTACCATCTAATCCAACATATTTATACCAGCTCAAAGATGCTCCTGCTTCCACTGCAACTCTAGCTTTAACTTTAGATGGAAGAACTTCTTCTTTGTATTCATTGTCTTGCATTTCAAATAATTCAAATGAAGGCATACTTACAACTCTAGTACCAATTCCTTCTTCTTCAAGTTTTTCACTAGCTTTATATGCTAAATTAACTTCAGAACCAGATGCAATCAATATCAATTTAAGTTTCTTTGTTTCTTTTCTTAAGATATATCCTCCTTTAAGAGCTTGCTTTCCTGTTCCTTCTAACAATGGCAGTGTTTGCCTTGAAAGAACAATTCCTACAGGTGTTTGAGTTGAATTTATTGCTGTATACCAAGCTGCAGCAGTTTCTCTAGCATCACAAGGTCTAAAAGTTATAAAATTTGGTTGAGCTCTAAAAACCGTTAATTGTTCAATAGGTTGATGTGTAGGTCCATCTTCCCCTACTCCTATGCTATCATGTGTCAATACATAAGTTACTGGTAATTTCATCATTGAAGACAATCTCATAGCAGGTTTCATATAATCACTAAAAATGAAGAAAGTAGCTCCAAATGGCCTAAGTCCTCCATGCAATGAAATCCCATTAAGTATAGCCCCCATAGCATGTTCTCTTACCCCAAAATGAAGGTTAGAACCAGTATAATCTGCATGTGAAAAATCCTTTCTATTCTTCATATATGTTTTAGTCGAAGGAGCTAAATCAGCAGAACCCCCAAATAAATTAGGTATTACTTCTGCTAATCTATTTATCAATATTCCTGAAGCTTCTCTAGTGGATAAATCCTTTTCAAAACTCCAAAAATTATCAGAATCTAGATAATCTGATGGAACAGTCTTTTCTAACCACATTTTTAATTCCCTAGCAAGTTCAGGATATTCATCCATGTATTTTGCAAATAATTCGTTCCATTCTTTTTCTTTGTTCTCATTCTGATTGCATATATCTCTTAAAAGTGATTTAACTTCATCTGGTACAACAAAAGGTTCATAATCCCATCCTAAATTTTTCTTTAATATTTCTATGTTATGCTCTCCTAATGGCTCACCATGTGCTGATGCACTATCTTGTTTTTCAGTGCCATATCCTATATGTGTTCTTATTTCTATAAGTGATGGCTGATTTAAATTCTTTTTAGCTTCCAATATTGCTTTTTCTATTGATATTAAGTCATTACCATCTTCTACATAAAGAGTGTGCCATCCTAATGCTTCATATCTTTTTCTTACATTTTCTGTAAATGCCAAATCAGTGCTACCCTCTATTGAAATTGAGTTTGAATCATAAAGAACTATCAATTTCCCAAGCTTCAATGTGCCAGCTAAAGAAGATGCTTCATTACTGATGCCCTCCATCAAATCTCCATCCCCTGCAATAACATAGGTATAGTGATCAATTATATTGAATTTATCTCTATTAAATATCTTTGATAAATGAGCCTCTGCCATAGCCATCCCAACAGCCATCGATATCCCTTGTCCCAATGGTCCTGTTGTTGCTTCTACTCCTTTGGTGTGCCCATATTCTGGATGTCCTGGAGTCAAACTATCCAATTGTCTAAACTCTTTTAAATCATCTATAGTTAATCCATAGTCGAACAAATGAAGCAATGAGTATAATAACATAGAACCATGTCCAGCAGATAAAACAAACCTATCTCTATTAACCCAGTTGGGATTTTTCCCATTATGATTCATAACCTTAGCCCATAATGTGTATGCCATAGGAGCAGCTCCTAAAGGCATTCCGGGATGGCCTGATTTTGCTTTTTCAACTCCTTCGACAGATAGCATTCTAATTGTGTTAACACATAGTTGATCAATATTTTTCATAAAATCTCCTCCTAATTTAATTCGCAAATAGAATTTTTATCTAAAATTACCTGTATTAAAAATAATGGTAAGTAGACTTGCCTTTTGATCCTTGATGGGTTTTTTATCAATCTATATAACCATTCTAAATTTAATTTAATAAATATATCTGGTGCCCTATTTACTCTACCAGAAAGTACATCTATGACTCCACCATTTCCTATCAATATTGTTGTGTTTAGCTTTTCTTTGTTTTTATCTATCCATATTTCTTGCTTAGGAAATCCAAAACCTACAAACAGTATATCTGGGTTAGACCTATTTATATCTTCAATAATCTTTATCTCTTCTAAAGAATTCTCATCTCCTGTATGTGCACCGTTAAAATACCCATGATGATATCCAGATAATCTTATGTTTGGATATTTTTTTAATATATTGACAAAGGCATCTTTACTGACTCCGTCCTTCCCACCAAGCAAATACAGCCCTAAACCATACTTGTTTGCTATTTCTAATAATCTTATAGAAGTGTCATAGCCTGTAACTCTTTGTTTAAGAGTAATACCTTTAATTTTAGCCCCATAAATCAATCCTATTCCATCAGGAATTACATGGTTAGCTGTATTTATAAGCTTTTTAAGTTTTTCATCTTTCTTAGCCATCATTACTATTTCGGTATTTGGCGTAAACACTATTGTTTTCCTTTTATTTAAAAGTGCATCTTCTAAATCTTCTATAACTTCATCTAAAGTAGTGTTTTCTACTTGAATTCCAAATATGTCAACTTTATTCATTAATATCCCTTCCTAGCAAACGATAGACTAATTCAACATTTTCTTTCGATAAATTTCTTAATATTTGCCTGTTTTGGTCTAATTTATTTTTTATTTCAGGTGTTTTTTCATATATATTGTCAATAAAATTAATTAAATGCTCAGATTCTACCTTTTCAACTGGCAAATAATACTCATAATCTATTTGTTTAAGAAATCCTTCGACTTTAGGATCATAGACAATTCCAATCATAGGTGTTACTTGAGTAGTGGCATAAATTAAAGTGTGAAGTCTCATAGAGATAATTAATTCCATATTCTTAATTATTCCTAGTATATTTTCAACTGGATATTCATTTTTAAGAATAAAGCATCCTTTTAAATTTGTCAATTCTAATAAACATTTGCTTATTTCAAAGTCCTCCCTATGATGCATAGGAATCAAAATCACATTAACTTTTTTTGTGTTTATTAAATAATTTATTGTCTTAGCTAATTCGTTTAAGAGCTTTGGATCATTTTTCCATTTTCTTATCGAAATACCAACCAATTTCTTATCAGTAGGTATATTTTCGTTTTCTAGTATTTCTAGTACTTTATTATCATCAGATGCTTTTAAAGTAAACACTGGATCTGCTGTTACCTTGATATTGGGATTTGTAACTCCTAGTTTTTGCAAATAATCTAAAGATAGACTATCCCTTAGAGATATAAAGTTAACTTTATTTAATATATTTTTTGATAGCTTTCTATTTATGCTCTTATTTATTGGCCCTATGCCATTAGCATAAACTAATATTGGTTTTTTATAAATAAGAGCTAATTTCATTAAAGCTAAATAATATAAAAGGGACCTAGTTGATGTAACATCTTGTAGTAAACTACCTCCACCGCTTATAAGTAAATCAGTTTCTCTAATTGAAATTAGAACGTCTTTTATTTTAAATCTATTAGCAGAAAATACCCCACACATATCTTCAGTTTTATCCGGGTTATTCGATAACACCTTGATTTTTAAATCATTATCATACTCCAATAAATCGTTAACTATTGCTTTTAATATAGCATCATCCCCGCTATTGTCAAATCCAAAATACCCTGACATTAAAACTTTTGGAGAAGAATTTAGGATATATTTATATATTTCTATATGGTTCATTGCCATAGCATCATAAGAATATCTAGTGCAAGCATCATCATGTAAATTTTGCCCCATCTTGATTCTTTCATCTTTATTATCTATTAAATACATAATCTTATTTGCAAGTTCTTTATAGTCCCCTATTTTAATTAAGAATCCATTTTCTCCATTTTTTACGAGCTTATTAATACCACCAACATCAGTAGTTATTACTGTTTTGTTTAATTTAGCTCCTTCTAATATAGTATATGGAAAGCTCTCGCTAAGAGAAGTTAAACAATTTATGTCTATCGCATTTAAAAATGAAAATGGATCTTTCACATATCCTAAGAAATACACATTTTTTTCGATTCCATATTCTTTTGCTATATCTTGTAGTTCCTCTTTTTCTGGCCCTTCACCAGCAATTAATGCTTTAATTTTATAATTATTAGACACTTCTTTTACTGCTTTCATAAAAGTTAAATGATCTTTTACTTTGTCTAATCGTGCTAAAATCCCTATAAAAACATCATTTTCATCGTAATCTATATTATATCTTGCTAGAAACTCTTTTTTAGAAACATAATATTCATTTTTATCGCAATCTATTCCGTTATATGTTACAAATATCTTATCTCTTCTAAATCCTCTTTCTATCAACATTTGTCTGAAAGTATCAGACACAGCTATATAATAATCAAATCTTTTTAGACTTATTCTATTAAGATTTGTATATACTACTCTCTTATAAAAATTATCTTTAAAATCTAATTTGTAATCACTGTGAATAGTTGTTACAAATGGCTTTTTTATTTTTCTCTTTAAAAAAGTAGCTATAAAATTCGCTCGAGCACCATGGCAGTGTATTATGTCATAATTTTCTTTTTCTATCTCATCTACTAATTCATCAACTACAGAAAGATCAAACCTATTATCTTGTCTGAAAACTTCTATATTAATTCCTTCTTTTAAAGCATCCTTATAAAAAGAATCTTCTATAAAACATATTAGCTTAACATTTATGTTTTTGCTTAAACCTTTTAACAAAGAAATAATATGAGTTTTTGCTCCTCCACTATCTCCTCCACTAATTAAATGCAGTACCTTCAAATTAAATGGCTCTATCTATAGAGCCTCCCTCCTCTCCGAAGAGAATCTCAGCTATTTTATCGCTAAATTCCTTTTTTTTATCTCGATTATGTCTAAAAGCTTTTATTAAGTTAAACTCGCTGCTAAGTTGAACATAATCTGTTGGATTGTATCCATTTTCAATAAGGTATTTAGAAGCTTTTATCAATGATTTTAAATCCGATTTTACAAAGACTTCTGAAGCAACACCTTTTTTATAATAGGAAGTTTGTCTTTCGTCAATCAATGAAAAAACATCAAATCCCATTGCCCATTGCGATGAAAATACTCTATATATTTTCTTCTTTTTTTCAAATTGTTCTTTAGTTAAAGCTGTAATATTTGTTATTAGATTAGGCATTATAGGGCTATTAATTTGGTAGCATATGATCTTTAGATTAGAAACATATTCATTGTCCATATCATATAATGCATTTAAAACAGAAATAGAAGTGTTAAAATGATCCACATGTGAGTCAATCAAAAAAGGAATATAGATTATAGTCGGTTTAATGTCTTTAACAATTAACTTAATATTATCTATTAAATTTTCATCATTATAGTCTAATGCAGAATCTTTATAGTCGAGAAAAAAAATTTCTTTTATATTGTATATTTCTTTTAAGTTTTCTGCTTCATTTTTTCTTTGTTTTATCAGTTCTTCCTCATCTAAATCTGTAGTTGCACCACTTCCATCTGTCATGTAAACTACATATATTTCTTCCCCTTTTTCTTTGTATTTTAACAAAGTACCTCCCAAACCAATAGTTTCATCGTCTACATGAGGTGCAAACACTATCACTTTATCATTTAATCCCATTAAATGATCTATGTCATAAATTGGTTTTTTAGAATTCTTAAAAAAAATAAATTTAGTATAGACTCTATTAATATAATTCATAGGTCTTCTCAGTACCTTTTTAACTTTTTTTTTATTCAAAATATCACCCTCATTTAGAAGTAGTCCGCCTTATTTATAGGTATAAACGGAATAACTGTTTCTGTTTCCCTATTGTCATAATAAACTGTGGTGCTTTTGCTTTTTAGAATACTGGAAGTTAAAGTTTTTTTATCTAAATATCTAAATATCAAACCTCCACTCGTTTTTTCAAAATATTGATTGAATTTTGGTTCAAAATTTCCAAGATAAAAATATATCCCATTTTTCCTTTTTAATAGTAGATATGATTTTTCTCTTCCACTAGTGTAATAGTATTTATTGTTTGGATTTTCAACATATCTCCACTTTAAGTACTCTTCATCTATATAATCTTCTTCGTTATTTAAATCGTCTAGTCTTAAATTTAAGCCCAAATATCTATTTTTATAAATTTTCCAACCCATTTTTAAATTAGCAGGAAGTGAATTCTCGTTAGGAAAATTATAAATGAACGCTCCTTTGCTTTTTTCAAGAGCAAATCTACTCATAGAAGAAAAAATACCTCTATTTCGATATTCTGATAACACTGCAGTATCGCAAGGTTGATAAGCTATCTGTTTAATTAAGTCATTCCTCCAAAAACATCTAATTCCAACTAACTTATCTTCATCATAAGCGAAAACATGTATTGAATCTCCATATATGTTTTGTTTATATTTCCAATTAAACCATAAATTGTCTTTTATTTCATCAAAAACAAAATTGAACAAATTCAAAAACTTTTCCACATCATCATTAGTAATTTCTTGAGTCATCTTAACTATATAATTTATTTCACTCAATAATATACTCCCCCCTTACTAAGATGAAAGTAGAATCGTGGATAATTATTAAACCTCGTCCATCATCTCTCGGTATTATCAGTTGATGATTCCTTGGTATATTTTCTCCTTCTTGCAAATCAACCCCTGCTGTGACATCTGAAATGCCCCCTAGAGAACTCGTTTTTGCTACTGCTCTTCCGCTTCTTAAAATAAATTCTGTTCCTTCTTTTCCGATAATTCTCTGCCCGCTTTGTAGCTCAATTACCTCTAATTTATTGCTGTTAGAATTGTCTGAACCACTCGTTTTGTTATCTACATACTGTTTAACCTCTTCAATTCTTTTTTCTAAATAACTTAAAGTAATCAATGGATCGCTATCAGTACCAGGCTCTGCAAAAATCCTATTTGAAATTATATTAGATACAAAATAAGTTCCTGCAATTATTCCAGTTGCTGCAAATATAATTAATTTACCTTTAATTTTCATTTAATAAACCACTCCCTTAATTATCACCTTTCATTATACTATAAATAAGCACAATCGAGTAGGCTATAATTAATTATTTTGATTTCTTTCTATTCGAATTTTAAGCACATAATAAAAAAAACCTTGATTCTACAAGGTTCTTCTATATTATCAATATTTAATTGGTGGGCCTTCAGGGACTCGAACCCCGGACCTGCCGGTTATGAGCCGGACGCTCTAACCAACTGAGCTAAAGGCCCTTACGATCATGGCAGGGGTGGCAGGATTTGAACCCACGACATTCGGTTTTGGAGACCGACGTTCTGCCACTGAACTACACCCCTAATTATAAAAAATGGTGCCCAGAGCCGGAATCGAACCAGCGACACGTGGATTTTCAGTCCACTGCTCTACCGACTGAGCTATCTGGGCTAGATATATTATGTAATTGGTGGGCCTTCAGGGACTCGAACCCCGGACCTGCCGGTTATGAGCCGGACGCTCTAACCAACTGAGCTAAAGGCCCTAAATTATGTGGCGGAGAAGGAGGGATTTGAACCCTCGCGCCCCTTGTCGGGACCTACTCCCTTAGCAGGGGAGCCTCTTCAGCCACTTGAGTACTTCTCCTTTTGGTTGGCGGAGAGAGTGGGATTCGAACCCACGTGGGCCGCAAAGCCCAAACGGTTTTCAAGACCGCCCCGTTATGACCACTTCGGTACCTCTCCATTGGTGATCCATCCGCGACTCGAACGCGGGACACCCTGATTAAAAGTCAGGTGCTCTGCCGACTGAGCTAATGGATCAAATTTAAAAAATGGCTGGGGTGGCAGGACTCGAACCTGCGGAAATGCTAGAGTCAAAGTCTAGTGCCTTACCGACTTGGCTACACCCCAACATAATGGTGCACCTAGGAGGATTCGAACCCCCGGCACACGGATTAGAAGTCCGTTGCTCTATCCTACTGAGCTATAGGTGCATGTTTTTTTGAAATGGAGCGGGTGAAGGGAATCGAACCCTCGCAACCAGCTTGGAAGGCTGGGGCTCTACCACTGAGCTACACCCGCATGTGGACATTTTGTTTTAAAATTAATGGTGGAGGAGACTGGATTTGAACCAGTGAAAGCGTAGCTAACGGATTTACAGTCCGTCCCCTTTGGCCAACTCGGGAACTCCTCCTTATTTAGCCCTATGTACGGACTTTGGAGCTGGTGAGAGGACTTGAACCCCCAACCTACTGATTACAAGTCAGTTGCTCTACCAATTGAGCTACAGATCGGAAGA
>NZ_JBSQIL010000010.1:0-36377 GCF_055108775.1 Soehngenia sp.
ATTCTCTTAATTTTTTGAGTTTGTTTCTAGGGACTGTTTTGTTATATATTTCTTGATGTAAGATATTGTTTAAAGCATATAGAAAGTTATCATAAGTTCTCCATGAATCACCATTATTTACATATAATGGTCTCATGGTTAGGTTTTTGTTATCAAGAGCTATATAATTTTTTTGCCTGATTTCATCTATACTTCCAATAATATCACCTTGCTCAATATGCCAATCTATCAAAGAATAATCCTTTTCTTCGATATTAGAAGAATGCTCTTTAAGGAGAACTTTTTTAGCATTTGAGCATAGATTTTCGGCTAATTCATATGCTCTATAGAATTGATGACTTACTCTTATTATTGCAACTCCAGCACAAGCATTTAGAGTTGAATAGGTATCGCCAATTTTAATTTTGTGTTGATTCAATTCTTGGAGGAAAACTCTTGCAGATTCTATACCTAATTTTCCGTTAGTAACATAAGTTACATCATCTCCAGATATTATTATAGGAATAACTGGCAACCCATGAGTTTCAAGATCTGATTCACTAATATTTTCTTTTATCACTTCCACCATTTTTATAAATGATTCTTGATATGCCTTTTTTATATCATCGCTAAATGTTTTTAGTTCATTTAGATATCTTTTGTTTGTTTCCTTTATATCTTCACTTTTTACAAAATTGTCTTTTAAGGTGTTTAGCTTTTTGCCCATTTGATTTCCATCTATATGAACTAGAGCAATATAGCTTTTATCAGAATCAATTAATTCTCTAAATTCACTTACCGTTTCATAACCGGCTAAAAGTTTTTCAAAATCTTTATTGGATTTTTTGGAATTTTCGTTTTTAACCATTATTTCATAGCTTACGAACCGTTTTTCTCCATCGGGATCAGTTATTATTTTTCCTGCGGGGAGTCCTGTCGATTCGCATATTCTTTCAAATCCAAAAGACAATTGGTCTGATGAGTTTTCTCTTTTATTCTTTTTTAGGGCAAGTTTTGTATATGCCTCGTCGATTGTGTCGGCTATGAATTGATTATCATCATACTCTTGTATTACCATGAATAGTTCAACACCAGGATATGTTGAGATAACTTTTTTACTTAATCTTTGAATAAACTCTTTGGCTTCTTCTAAGGTATCAAAATCGTATATGCTACTTCCGCCGCCACTGTAAATTTCTTTATTTTCATACTTTCTATCAATTTCTGACGGCAAATTTTCCGTTATATATTTAATAATGTAAGAAGCACCTTTGTTTTCTTTAAGTTTGTTGCTTGAAAAAATATATTGCTGCTTCTTAGATACTTCCCATAAAACAAGAGCTTTCATAAGCGACCTCCTAGTATTTTCTATATTTTATATGAGAAAATTTATGTTCAGTTATTACCTCTCCACTATCACTGATTCGCTCTTCTGTGACTCTGTGGGTAGTAGAGTATATTGGAATTAATCCAATATTTTTAGCGAAATTAACTAAATGATAGCATGCTCCAAAATCACCTTGAATGAGTATGTAATCTTGAGTGGTGCTGTTATCTTTTATCCAATCTTTAAAATCATTTAGCACATCTGACAAATCATCTACATATGGGTCTATAGAGCCCCATATGTTTTTGAGGTTTTGTGGCAGTTCTAAGAATTCATCCACGCCAAGAGTAGATTTAGCATCTTCTATTTGTGCTTGAGTGAGCTTATGTGAAAAAATTAGAAGCATTTTTTTACTCATATGTTTCTAGCTCCTTGTTCGCTACATATTTTGTCAAAACTTGCTCTTCGTATTCCTTTATAAATTCTTCTAGATTATCATAAATCTTATTTTCTTTGGGGCTATTATCATTAAAACCTGCATGAGCTAGAGCATTTCGAAATTCTCTTAAATTTCTGTATAGACCTCTTAAGTCATAATCCACTATATTTTCAATCTGAGAATTTAAATTTCTGGCAGATTTGTCATTTAAACTGTTTTCTATCATAGTTCTGTTATCGAGGTTTAATAGATCCATATTAAGAGAAGCTGCCACATAATTTACTATATTTTCTCTTAGTAAAGTGTATGCTTGTTGAATTAAGTTAAATTTAGCACACAATTTTACTGTGTAATGTGTATCAAGCACAATATCGCCAGAATAAGGTTCAAAGATGTCTTTTACTTTACTCAGTATTTTTTCAAAAGGCTTTAATTCATCAATAGTTATAGTTTCTAAATCTAAAAGGATATCTTTTATTTTTAAAACTAATTTTGGCAGCTCATTTCCTCTAACGGTATAAAGAGAGTCAGAAAATTTGATAAGTTTCTTTTGTAATTTATCTAAGTTTTTTGCTTCCGCTGATGTATCTTCATTTTGATTTAATATTGGAGTAATTGCTTCGTGGATTAGATTTGACAAATCTTCACTATAACCAGTTTTTAAAAACTTATCTGCAGCAATCGACCAATCGGTGATTTTATTAAAAAGGGAAAGATCAAAGACAGGTTCATACTTATCATCTATTTTAGCTTCATAAGCACCATAATATATTTTTTCTAGTTTTATATTTTTAGTAAACTTGGCATAATTTAACACAGACATCATCATAATTGGAATTGACCTGAAAGAATGAGTTACATCTACATATACTTCGTCATTTTCTTCAAGTGCATCATACAATATATTGAAATTTTCCCATATCTCTGATTCGCTAACTCCATCTTTTATATTCATTTCTTCATAGTCAACATCGTTTTCGTCATATATTTTCTTTAAACCGTATCCATCTGATCCTATCCAATGTTTTTTATAGGCTTCTTGAGTTAAAGCTACATAAAATTTAGCATCATCTATGATTTTAGTCAGAGCAAATTGAACATATTTGGTTTCAATTTCAAACTTTTCACCTTGTTCATTTTCAAGTTCATAGATCATAGGCTCGTAACTACTTGTTCCTAAAAAAGTAATGACTTTTTTCATTATAATACCTCCCAAATAATTGTATTTAACTTAATATTATACAAAAAATTCAAAACATTCAATACATAATAAAGAAATATTCAATTTATTAATCATAGTTTGTTAAACATTGATAATTTTGATATAATTATAAATATTAAACAGTAAGGATGATAGCTATGTATCAAGCCCTATATAGAAAATATAGACCTAAGACTTTTGATGATATTTTAGGCCAAGATCATGTAACAAGAATATTGAAAAACCAAGTAAAAAGTGGCAACATTGGGCATGCATACCTTTTTTCGGGGACTAGAGGGACAGGTAAGACTACAGCTGCTAAAGTTCTCTCAAGAGCTGTGAATTGTTTAAATCCAATAGATGGAAATCCATGCAATGAATGCAGTGTATGCAAGGGAATACTAGATGAAAGTCTAATGGATGTAATTGAAATGGATGCTGCGAGCAACAGAAAAATAGAGGACATAAGGGAATTAAAAGAGAAGATAATCTATCCACCATCAGTTGCAAAGTACAAAGTCTATATTATAGATGAAGTTCACATGCTAACAAATGAAGCTTTCAATGCTTTATTAAAGACTTTAGAAGAACCACCTAAACACTTGATATTTATACTTGCAACAACTGAACCTGAAAGATTACCACAAACTATTTTATCGAGATGTCAAAGATTTGATTTTAAGAGGATAACAAATAACGATATTATAACAAATATGCAAACCATACTTGATATTATGGAGATAAAGGTTGAAAGAAGAGCACTAGAGTTAGTTGCTAGAAATTCTGATGGAGCTATGAGAGATGCTCTAAGTCTTTTGGATCAACTTATTGCATATGACAATAAGAACATAACTTATGAGGATTGCATCAATATTTTAGGAATAACAAGCAGTGACTTGATTTTTGAATTAGTTGATGCTATAAATGAAAAGGATTTAGGCAAATCTCTTGAAATATTAGAGAGAGTGATTTTGGAAGGAAAAGACATTCAACAATTCGTAAAAGACTTGACATATCACTTTAGAAACTTGATGATTTCAAAGGTGTCTAAAAATCCTGAAGAGCTTATTTTTACTGAAGATGTTGATAAATATGTCACTCAAAGCAAGAAATTTCAACTTGATGAAATACTTAGATGTTTAGAAATACTTAGAGACACAGATTCAAATGTAAAATGGGCATTACAACCTCGTATCG
Organism: Soehngenia sp.; assembly: GCF_055108775.1. Classification (NCBI taxonomy): domain Bacteria; kingdom Bacillati; phylum Bacillota; class Tissierellia; order Tissierellales; family Tissierellaceae; genus Soehngenia; species Soehngenia sp. The sequence continues at coordinate 4,144 of NZ_JBSQIL010000010.1, forward strand.
TCTTAGAGCTTGCAATAGTTAAAATGATTGAGAGCGATGTAACAATCTCAGAAGATAAAAAATCTACAAAAAAAGAGAAAGATATTAAAGAAGGCATAAAAGAAGAGCCAAAAGAAAAACTCTCGACAAAAGTAGAGGGGTCAAAAAAAGAGCCTAATGTTCCACAGAACACAGACGAAGAGAAATTTAGCTTAAAATATGTAAAAACACAATGGCCTAAGATCATGCAGATTATCAAGTCCAAAAAAATCAGCATATACGCTTTAATCATGGAGGGAGAAGTACAAAGAGTAGATGCCAATAGGATAATCATAACATATAAAGAAGGGTTTGAATTTCATAAAAATGCGGTAAATGCACCTCAAAACAAAGAATTTTTAGAACAGACACTTACAGAATATTTTAGCACTCCGATAGAATTGGTATTTACCATGTCAGACCAATTAGAAGAAATGACCAAAGATAATGAAATAGAAAAAAAAGAGAAGACAAAGGAAGAAAAAATAAAAGAAGTAATAGACTTCTTTGGTGAAGATTTAGTAGAAATTATAGAGGAGGAATAACAATGGCAAAAGGCGGATATCCAGGAATGGGTGGAAATATGAATAATATGATGAAGCAAATGCAGAAGATGCAAAAGAAAATGGAAGAAATTCAAGCTAAAATCGATGCAGAAGAAATTGAGGCTACTGCAGGCGGTGGAGCGATAAAGGTTGTGGTAAATGGGAAAAAAGAAGTTTTAAGTATAGATATTGACAAAGATGTAGTAGACCCTGAAGATGTAGAAATGTTACAAGACTTAATAGTAGCTGCAGTAAATGAAGCTTTAAGAAAGGCTGAAGAATTTGCAGCAAAAGAGATGCAAAGCGTAACAGGGGGCATGAACATACCAGGGCTATTCTAAAGGAGAGATTTAGATGGATTATTATGCATTGCCTATAGCAAACTTAATTGAGCAGTTTTCAAAACTTCCGGGAATAGGCAGAAAATCTGCTCAGAGGTTAGCTTTTTTTGTGCTAGAAATGGATAGAGATGATGCCTTAAGGCTTTCTCAGGCAATAATCGAAGCTAAAGATAAAATTAAGTTCTGCAGTGTATGTGGAAATTTTACGGATTCAGATATATGCACTATTTGCAAAGATAGTTCAAGAGATAGAAAAACTATATGTGTAGTAGAAGGACCGAGAGATGTAGTGGCCATGGAGAGAACCAAAGAGTACAAAGGGCTTTATCATGTGCTTCATGGGACAATTTCACCTATGGATAATATTGGGCCTTCTGATCTAAATATAAAAGGATTGTTGGATCGACTTAAAGAAGATGAAATAAAAGAAATAATACTTGCAACAAATCCCACAGTAGAAGGAGAAGCTACTGCACTTTATATTTCAAAGCTCATTAAGCCTTTGGGAGTCAAAGTTACTAGAATAGCTCATGGCATACCAGTAGGTGGGGATTTAGAATACTTTGACGAAGTTACATTAGCAAAAGCAATGTACAATAGAACAGAGATGTAACATACATGGTTAGAATTACTTTAACCATGTTTTTATTTAAATTTAAGAGGAGATAATATGATAGAATCTTTTGAACCAATAGCATCTAAAGATAGCAAAATATTAATATTGGGAAGCATGCCAAGTGTGATATCGCTTAATAGGCATCAATATTATGGCAATAAGCAAAATGCTTTTTGGAAAATAATATTTGAATTATTTGACGAAACATTAGTAGATGAATATGAAAAGAAAAAAACTATACTCATAGACAATCACATAGCACTTTGGGATGTTATAAGAATTTGTGAAAGAGATGGAAGTAGTGATTCAAATATTAAAAATGAAGAAATTAATGATTTTGAAACATTTTTTAAAGAACATTCAAAGATAATAGCAGTGTTTTTTAATGGGAAAAAAGCAGAAGAAGTCTTTTTAAAAAAAGTAAAAGGTAAAGCAAATATACCAACTAATATGGTTTATAAAGCCCTACCCTCAACCAGCCCAGCCAATGTGATGAAATATGAAAATAAAAAAAGAGAATGGGAGATTATTTTAAAATTTTTGTAGAAATTAATAAAATTGGGTATATATAAAAAACATATTATTTAGAATATTTAGCCTTATAATTGATTTTTAGTGTAGCAATATTTAGCCACAACGCAAAATAATAATTTTTGCAAAGTGGCTTATATTATAATTGAAATTAATTTAGGAGGAAATCTTGTAATGAAAAAGCTATACGTATATAAAGGGTTCGCACCAGAAGATCTTGAAAAAATCGATAAATTACCACTTGTTAATTGCCAATTATCATTCAAATTAGATATTGAAAATTTAGATGATAATTACAAAAAGAACCTTATCGGAAAGTTAATTGAGTTCACTGGAGAAAGATATGTTACATATGAAGAGTTTGTATTGATTTATGAACTTGGTGAAGAAATACTAAGATTATCTAACGTTGAAATAATATTAGTTAGAAATACTATATTTCCAGAGTATTATCCAGTATATGTAAACAATGTAATTTTCATGGACAAAATTGAAAAAACACACCATTACTTTACAAATATTGATGACGAAGATAGTAAATCAGAAGAAATAGACCAAATTTTGAGGTTTTATGGAGACATAAAATTAGTTGAAAACAACTATTATATATCTTACAAAAATCTTGAAAAAGAATTATCTAACATTAGGATAGTAGATACAATTGATGAATATAACGACTTCAATTTGAATGAAATAGAAGTGCAAATAGGATTACATATTGAATATATTTTCGAGTTAAATTCTAGCGTTGAGAGTTTCTTACGGCTTGTAACAGTATTAATAGAAAATAAAGCTAATGAAATTGGAATAAAAATCAATGATAAAATATATTTTGAAAAATACTTAAAAATACATTTTGCTGCTTTAATAGCTAAATTTGATTATGTAAAATTTTATTACATAGAAACAGATACAAAAAATATAGAATATAGGGAAGATTTTAATGAATATTTATATAATTTGTGGGGGTATGATGAGTTTAAAAAGATTAAATTCTATTTAAATCCTGATGAAAGCAATGAAACTATTGAGATTTCACAGGGCGAGATAATTGAAAATATAGTGCAACAAGCTGAAAAAGCTGCAAGGGGAGAAAACTATCAAGATGTTTTTATAACTGCACCTACAGGTGCAGGAAAGTCTGTAATTTTTCAAATAGCAGCATTATATCTTGCAGATAAATACGATAAACTAACTATAATAATATCTCCTTTGATAGCACTTATGAAGGATCAAGTGAAAAAGCTAAAGAACAATTATATTGATAATGTAGCTTATATAAATTCTGAACTTAATTTTATTGAAAGAGAAGAAATCATTGATAATATAAAATCAAAAAAAATCGATTTATTATATTTAGCACCAGAAACGTTATTGTCTTATTCTGTAGAGAATTTTATAGGAGATAGAGAAATAGGATTATTTATAGTTGATGAAGCCCATATTGTTACCACATGGGGGAAGGGTTTCAGACCCGATTATTGGTACTTAGGTAAGTATATATCTAAAGTTAGAAAATTCAAGCAAGTATTTCCAATAGTAACATTTACTGCCACTGCTGTTTATGGTGGCAACGATGATATGTATGACGAAACTATTGAGAGCCTAAATATGAAATCAACTATAAAGTATCTTGGAGATATAAAAAGATCAAATATTAGTTTTGACATCAATGTAGACATGAGAAAACTGGGGAAAGAAGAATACGATGATACCAAATACAAATATTTAGCACAGAGGTGTAATACATATTCTAGAGAAAAAAAGAAAACTATTGTTTATTTTCCTTTTGCAAAGGATACAGAAATAGCATTTGAGCATACATATTTGAAGGATATAAAAGATGAGATAACAGTATATAATGGGAGCTTAGACAAAGCGATTAAAAGCTTATCTGAAAAAGATTTTGGTGAGGGAAATAAAAATATAATGTTTGCAACTAAAGCTTTTGGAATGGGAATTGACATTGATGATGTTGAGGTTGTTTATCACATGGCTCCTACTGGAAATCTAAACGACTATGTCCAAGAAATAGGCAGGTCTGCGAGAAAACCATATATAAAAGGGACTGCTGCTATTGATTTCATGGCAAGAGATTTCTATTTTATAAACATGTTGCATGGGATGAGCTCAATAAAACAATATCAAACAAAAGCAACATTAAAGAGAATATACAACATATATGAAATTAGAAAAGAACAAAATTTCTTGGTAACACCAAATGATTTTTCGCATATATTTTCTAGTGATAGTAAAAAGGGTAATGACGAATTAGAACGTAAAGTAAAAACTGTTCTTTTGATGTTAGAGAAGGACTTAGAATTGCAGTATAGATTTCCTGTTATGATTTCAAGACCTAGGAGCGTTTTTACTAAAGTTTATGTAGTTATTGAAGAAAGTGTCGAAAAAGAACTGTTATACAGTAAGTATGGCAAGTATTTTACTTTAGCTAGAGCTGGAAGAAAAAATGTTATTGAGGGAAGCTGCACAGTATCAGATTTTGGAAATGTATATTTGTTTGACATTAGAAGATTTTGGGAAGAAAATTATCCTCAATATAGTTTTGCTAAATTTAAATATCTATTATTTAATAGAGATGATAAACTAGATTTTAAATACAAGAGTAATCTATTTCCTAGATATAAAATTTCTATTAATACCTTAAAAGGAATTAAAGGCAATGAACTGCAAATATTGTTAAATAATGAAATAGATAAAGTCAATAGGATACTAGACAAATACAAGGAAAATCACAAAAATTTTAATCTCGACGAATTTTACAAAGACATTCTAGCTTTATATGGAAACAAAGAAAAGTCATATAACATAGCTCATTCATATATTGATCTTATATCTCCACAACTAAAAAACAACCTAGATGTTGTGAGGCAGTCCATTGAATTTAACAACAGCACAAGAAAATATAGAATTATAAATAGTACTTATCAAAACGTAAAAAGAGATATTATTGGAAGGAGCGATATTTTAAGAAAGTTAAGTACAACAAATGAAGAGTCGGTATCAATTTATTATCCAAAGACAGAAAAAAGAGATTTTGATTTATTTAGAGTACTATATTTGCTTGAAATATTTGAATTAAGTAATTATAAGATCATTGGGGGAGAGAGTCCAGAAATTTTCATTCGTATTAATGATCCGTTAAAGATAAAAAGGTTAGCATCTGAAAATAGTGAATATAAAAACTTGATATTACAAGAAGTCACCAGAAGACATGAAAATTCAATCAAAATATTAACGCGTTTTTTTATAGATTTAAAAACAGATGAGAGCAGATGGGAATTTATAGAGAATTATTTTTTAGGAAAAGATGTTTTAACTGAATATTTTAAATGATATTAAATAACAATAGAAGGGAGGAATTAACATGGAAACTGGTTGGGTATTTTCAAAAAATTATAATGGTTCAATTTGTGGAATAGGGGAAGCTGGGATAGAAACGTTCAAGGGGTCTAAATTAACTTCATTAGCTAGAGAAGTGTGCCAGAATTCATTAGATGCAATATTAGATACAGATAAGCCTGTCATTATACAATTTCATGAAGTAAAATTGTCAACAACTGAAATTTATGGCCTATTGGATTTAAAAGACGCAATAGATAGGAGCATTGATTTTTGTAAAAAAATAAATGACAATAAAGGTGTTGCATTCTTTAATAAAGCACAGAAAGTTTTGAATCAAAAAGAAATATCAGTTTTAAGGGTCAGTGATTTTAATACAACTGGACTAACAGGCTCTGACAAACCTTATGGTTCAGCTTGGTGCAATCTAGTTAAGTCAAATGGGGTATCAGATAAAAATGGCAATTCAGGAGGGAGTTATGGGATTGGGAAATCTGCACCGTTTGCTAGTTCGGAATTAAGAACTGTTTTTTATAGTACATATGATAAAGATGGATTAATTGCTTGTCAAGGAGTATCTAGGTTAGTTACATTTATAGATAAAGATGGAGATATGACAGTTGGAACTGGTTATTTTGGCTTAAAAACAGAAAAAGAAAAAAATCAAAAAATAGAAATTCAACCGCTTAGAGAGCTACCGAACTTGGACAAAAATTATAATCGAGAAACTTCTGGAACAGATATATATATATTAGGATTTGAATATGAAGACAATTGGTGTACAAATATAATTGATTCCTTGTTAGATGAATATTTAGTTTCTATTTATGAAAACAAGCTTATACTAGAAGTAGGGAATACTCAAATTTCAAAAACCAAATTACCAGAATTAATAGAAAAAAGAAAAGAATTTGTTAAATATGCATATAATTATTATCAAGTATTAACATCTGACCAAACTAAAGAATTTTTTTATAATATAGATAACTTAGGGAAACTCAGTTTTAAAGTTTTATTAAGCCCTAATTTTCATAGAAAAGTCTTAGTTTCTCGCGCTAATGGAATGAAATTATTTGATAAAGGGAATATATCTTCAACAGTTTACTTTGCAGGGATTCTAAGATTGATAGATGAACCTTTAAATGATTTTTTCAGGCAATTAGAACCACCTGAACATAATTCTTGGGAATATGAAAGAGCAGAAGATAGTAGGCTTGCAAAGAAAAGAATAAAGGAAATAAATAAATTCATGAAAGATAAAGTGCTTGAGATGGGAAGTTCAGTGTTCTCTGATGAAATGGATGCAGAAGGAGTAGGAGATTATTTACCAGATAATATCTCATCATCTACCAATAATGAGAATGAATTGATAATAAATAATAGAAGAGAAAATTTTATAGATTTTAACAAAACACAAATTAAAATTAAGGAATCTAATATTGTAGATACAGGATTAGAAAATGGTGAAAGCAATATAGAAAAGGAAATTGAGTTAATAGCTGATGTGGGAGAGGAAGGTGATTTATATCCTTATTTTTCGGATGATAATATAAATTTAAATGAAAAAGAAGATGATGTGTTTAGATTATTTGAAAATAATAGTGGTAATAAGAATTCGATCAGTCATATTATGATTAAAAATTCACATGAAAAATTGTTTTTGCGAGATTTTGAAAAAAAAGAATATATGCTTGTATTTGAACCTTCAAAAAATATAGAAAAAGGGTATATCGAAGTCTTCATTGCTTCTGAAGATAATACAAATAAAGTAGAAGTTTTAAAAGCCAAAAAGATTTGTGAGGGAAATAAAATAGAAAAAAAATCCGAAGAAAGCAAAATGATAAATAAGATAAGAAATGCATTCTCACTAAACAAAAGTGATACAATCAATAATATTGAACTAAAAGTACAAGAAAATAAAATTTTAATCGACAATATTTTATCTAATGAAAAAACTAAAGTTTTATTTTCTATTGATTTTAAAGAATTATGTGCATTGGAGTTGAAATTTTATGAATACGAAGAATAGACATTTCCCATACCCAATATTGAGAGAATATTCAGATGATTACATTAACTCTTATTTTAAAACAGAAATAAAAATTAAAGAGGATATAAATTCTTTTATTTTTGAATTTAATTCTGAATTGAATGATGAGACTATAACTAATTTAATTAATAAAGAAAAAGCTGAAATTGTTTATCAAATAGAATGTCCTCAACTTTTTTTTAGATACATAATAAAAACACGTTCTTTAGAAATAGAATTTGCTATTGATAGTAAAAAATTAAATGGCTCAGTTAAGGTATCGAGCTATATAGTTGCTAAAGATGATATAGATGATTATACTAATATTAATTTTCATACTGACTTTGAAGACTCAAAATTTAAATTATTTAGGGGAAATATAATTGCTCTAGGAAATCAATATAAGCTAATAATTAATAAAAATTTAGAAAAGCTATCTCAAAATGATTCTATATTTTTAATTGTACGAGATGATTCTAGCGAAAGATCAGCGATTAAAATCGATACGGACAATGACAAAATAAAGATTATATTGAACAATGAAGATTTTAAGAATTATAATATATTATCAAAAAGAATTGATTTATTACCTTCAATGCATGCTATGATTATATATCCAGCACTATTGCAAGTTTTAGAAAAAATACGAACCTCAAACATCCAAGAATACGAGGACATGAAATGGTTTAATGTAATTACCTATATTATTAACAAAAGCGATTATGAAATATTGGAATACATTGAAAAATATGGGACAGAGGTATTGGCCCAAAAATTACTAGATTTTCCAATTAATAGAGCGCTTAAATCTCTTGTAAGTATAGGGGAGGATGAAGAATGAAGTTGTATTATTTAACAGATGAAGCACTTGAAACCCTACGCTTAAACATCAAAACAAATTTAAAATATTACAATAGTTCATCAAATGATTGGATTTATAATTTTTTTGATGGCACAAATCCCTTCCAGGAATTTAGATATGAAGTTAATAGAATTACACTTAAAATAGACCAGAACAATCAAGCAAGCGCTGATCTGGAAAATATAAAGAATATCTATGAGAATCTTAAATTTCTAACTGAGGAGCAAGCTTGTGATGAGAGATTATGGGTAGGACTAGCTCACAGTGAATTTTGGGAATATATGATAGAAAGGAATAGACATAATGGAAAGACATTTACAGAATCTGAAGTGAAAAATAAATTTTTCTTTAACTATGGGAAAAGAAAATCATTACTTGTACATCCAATAGCTAAATTATGGTGGACTGGCAGAAATACTTATGACGAAAATCGAGAAAATCCATATGAACTAACAGATTTTTTTGGCACAAACTATTACCATAATAATTTGATATTATTTCAATATAACTATTCTAATAATAAAAATATCGTAACAGCATTTATTGAAGCCATGCTAGAAATGCAAAATAATGGTGATAAAGTATCTACGCACATATTTGATGAAACTGCAAAATACTTGAATTTAATTAGTGGAATATATCTATTAGATTATTTTGAAATAGATGAATTGAAGATCAAAATATTACGAAAGGTAAAAGAGTTATTATTAAATGAAAACAAAAATAATGATTAGCCAATGAAAGGAGTTAAAATGAGCAACATACTTTTGATTGAACCGGACTACAAGAATAAATATCCACCTATAGGATTGATGAAAATATCAACTTATCATAAAATGTTAGGGGATGAAGTATATTTCTACAAAGGTAAAAATCCAATATTTAGAGATAAAAAATGGGATAGAATATATATATCAACATTATTCACATTTTATTGGGATAAAACAATAGATACGATAAAATACTATTTGGAAAGTACTCATAATAAAGAACAAATATATGTTGGTGGAGTAATGGCAACTCTTCTTCAGGAAGAAATATTGCAAGTAAAAGGTCTGGAAAATATTCAAATAATAAAAGGTTTAATTGACAAACCAAATATCTTAAACAATAATGATAATATTATTATTGATACACTTATTCCTGACTACAGTATTATAGAATACAGTGATACTCAAAGTTACAAATATCCAGTTAGTGATTCTTATATTGCTTATTCAACTAGAGGCTGTGTAAATAATTGTAAATTTTGTGTTGTGCCTTTAATAGAACCAGAATATAAAGACTATATTTCAATTAAAGGACAAGTAAATAGAATAAAGGAATTATATGGAGAAAAAAAAGACTTACTATTATTAGATAATAATGTTTTAGCCTCTAATCGATTTGAAGATATTATTAATGAAATTATTGATTTGGGATATGTTCAGAATGATAGCTACTATTATTATGAAAAAAATGGCAAAGTATATAAAAAAAGGAAATATGTAGATTTCAATCAAGGAGTCGATGCTAGATTAATCAATGAAAAAAACATGAAATTGTTGAGCAAGGTTGCAATTAAACCATTACGCATAGCATTCGATCATGCTAATGATGAGTATGTAAAAATTTATATTAAAGCAGTTAAAATAGCAGCAAAATATGGAATAAAAAATCTATCAAATTACTTGCTTTTCAATTTTGATGATAAGCCTGAAGATTTATATAAACGGATAGAAATAAATATTAACTTAAATGAAGAGTTTGAAAAATCACCTAATGAAAAAGGAACCAAAATATTTTCTTTTCCAATGAGATATTCACCTACTTCTGGATACCATTCAAAAGATAGGAAATATGTAGGAAAGTTTTGGTCACCTAAAAAAATAAGGGCTATTCAATGTATACTAGCTGCAACTCATGGAGTAGTTGGGCCTAAGAGATCTTTTTTTGAAAAAGCTTATGGGAAAAATGTTGAGGAATTCAATCAATTGTTGTTAATGCCAGAAAACTATATTATTTATCGCTCTAAATATAAAGATTTAGGATACGTGAATGAGTGGATAGAAGCATACAATAATATAAAGGACAACACAGAGGTTACTAAAATAATCGAAAGCAATAATTTTAAAAACATAGAGATGAATTTATTCAGCAGAGAGGAAAGGAAACTGTTAAGTCATTATTTGAAAAAGGGAAAAAGCAACTAAAAAAGATTAAGATGTATAAATTTAACTACTTAGAAATTTTTGATTAGCATATTTTAATAAGTCAAATCATCTAAAATAATATATTCCCATAAAAATAGATTTAAGGTTTTCTAAAAAATATATTTAATATAATACTTTTATACTTTTTTATAAAATTAAATAAAAAACTAACTAAATTAATCTAATAGGATTCTAAATAATAGGGGGTAAGTGCCAGATTTAAAATTAAGGGCTTAAAAAATTTTAAATCGAGTAAAGTTTATAAAAAAACAATAGATAATATAGAAATCACTTAACTTCTCAATATTTTCTCCATAGCTTTGCCATTTGCTAATTCATCAATCAATTTATCTAGGTATCTAATCTCTTTCATCAAGGAAGGGCTCATTTCTTGTATCTTTATGCCGCAAATAGTACCCTTTATTTTTTCTCTATTTTGATTGAGTTCTTTAGCATTTCCAAAGAATTCTTCAAATGTTACATTATTTTCTAGTGCTTTATTTAGTTCATCTTTGTTATATCCCGTAAGCCACATGATTATTTTATCGATATCTTCTATATTTTTCCCTTTTCTTTCAACTTTTTTTATATAGAGATCGTAAACTTGAGAAAAAGGCATATTATATATTTTGTGGTTTTCCATCTATTATCGCTCCTTTTAATTCTAGTCAATTTAATTATTACCCATATTATGATATAATTATTTAAAATCAGCTAAAGTTAAGCTTTTGATCAATAAAAAATTTTAATTATATAATTAACTTTCAATTTAAGTAGATTAAGTGACTAAAGTATTGGAGTGTTTTTATGCAAGAGGTAATCATTGAATTTGTCAATAATTATGGATATATAGCTGTATTTTTGTTGATATACATTGAAAATATCTTCCCTCCTATACCTTCGGAAGTAGTTTTACTTTCAGGTGGAGCATTAACTGTCACCACAAATATGAATGTATTTGGAACTATAGTTTATGCTACTTTGGGTTCAATGGTTGGGGCTATAACACTTTATTTAGTGGGAAGAGCTTTTACGAGAGAAAGCCTTATAAGTATTCTAAATACCAAGGTTGGTAGAAAGCTTCGTCTAAAACCGGAATCAATTGATAAAGCTCAAGAATGGTTTACTAAATATGAAGAAAAAGCGGTCTTAATATGCAGATGTATACCAATAGTAAGAAGCATAATTTCTATACCTGCTGGTTTTGCAAGGATGAATTTAATTAAATTTCTTATATTAACTTTAATTGGAAGTCTTGTATGGAACACTATTTTAGTAAATTTGGGAGCATTGTTTGGAGAAGCATGGGAAAATGCTTTAAAATACTATACTGGATATCAATATTTAGTTCTAGGAACAATAGCTATAATAATAGTATTTTTAACATACAGGGTAATAAAGAAGAAAAATTCTGCTTATTAAATTAAATGGGTATGTACTCAAAAAAATTTAGGAGTAAATAAAGATGAAAAAATACCAATAAAAATATTTACTCAAGAACTTGAGCAATTTCCATTTCATTGGCATGATGAGGCAGAAATAATATTTATATTGAAAGGTAAATACTGTATAAATATAGATAATGATATAACGGAATTAAGTCAAGGGGACATCTTTGTTATAAATAGCAGAGAAATTCACCTTCTAAAATCTTTTGGTGATGACAAATGTCGATTGCTTGTTTTTCAATTTGATCTCAATTATTTTGAAGATAAACATAGAGGAATTAATAATCTGACATTTAAAATTAAAGAAAGTGAAGCAAATAAAGCTTTTATAGAAAAAATAAAAAGCATTTTAGCAAGTATTATGGATCAGACACTTAAACGTGAAGAATATTATGAATTAAGAATAGAACTATTATTTACTGAATTAATGCTCATTCTAATTGATAATTTTTCACAAAAAATGGATAAAAACTCATTCGATATGAAAAAAGATTCTGAAAGGATAATGAAAATAATTGAATATATAAAAGATAATATAGATAATCCAAATTTAAACACACAATCAATAGCTGATAACTTTTATTTGAACAGTCAATATTTATCAAAGTATTTTAAAAAAAATACTGGCATCCCAATTAAAAAATTTATTGAGAATTTAAGAGTATCACGTTCGATCAATGATTTAAAATATACTGAACTAAAAATAGTAGATCTTGCGTTGAAAAATGGGTTTCCTGATGCCAAGAGCTATTATAGATCTTTTAAAGAAATCATAGGGACTACACCTAATGAATTTAGAAATGAAAATAAAGTTGAAATAGATAATTTTGACTATAAAAATTATTTTTCTATAAATACTGAAGAACTTCTCTCTGAACTCTTTTTATATCTAGATTATTCTAAGCCTATATTTTTAAGCTCAAATATAAAAACTAAAGAAATAAAGATTTCTTTAAATGTAGATGATAAAAAAGCTCAAATCCAAGATTTTAAAAAGCCTTGGGAAAGCCTTATTACTATAGGTTATTCTCTGGAAGGGCTAAGAAAAGACATATTTGATAATATTGCTAAAGCGCAAAAGGAAATAGGGTTTAAATTCTTAAGATTTCATGGTGTTTTTTCTGATTTTAGGTATATATGGTGAAAATACCAAAGGAGAAAGTTATGTTAATTTTCAGGAAATCGATATTTCATTTGATTTATTGATGGAAAACAAGATAAAACAATTTATTGAATTGACTTTTATTCCGAAAAAGATTTCTAAGGAGCAAAATGGAATTTTCCTTTGGAACGACTCTGTGAAAAATCCTTATGATATAAGTAAATTGAACAACCTTATAGATAAATTCATAAGACATCTAATTGATAGATATGGTATTAATGAAGTTAAAGGTTGGTATTTTGAAGTATGGAATGAACCAGAGATTGAAGGTGTATTTTGGGATGGTAGTAGAGAGGAATTTTTCAGATTTTTTGAAAATACATTTCAAACTATAAAAAACATATCTAAAGATCTAAAAGTTGGTGGAGTAGGAAATATCAGTTTCCTATTGTTTACAGATTGGGTTGATGATTTTTATAACTATTTGAAAAGCAGAGATATTATTTTGGATTTTTATTCCTTTCATGTATATTCAATTGACTTGGTTGAAGAAATTCAAGATTTTAAATCTTTAAAAAAAGAAATAGAAATCAATGGATCGGATTCTGCAAGGTATAAAGCCAAACTTGGAGATAGCAATAATATAAATGATTATATCGATTATACACTTAATAGGGTTAATGCTTTGAAGGGTTTTACCAAAAATGAGTATTGGATAACTGAATTTAACAGTTCTACATTACCCAATGATTTATTACATGATACTGTTTTTATGTCTAGTTTCCTTGTCAAAAATTACATAGATAATTTTCATAAGGTTGACGGCATTGGATACTGGACACTTACAGATTTAAACAATGAGCTTTCTATAAAAAAGGCTTTATTCCAAGGCGGATTTGGTTTAATCACTTACAACGGGATACCTAAGGCATCATATAATGCATATATACTTATGCATGAGTTAAAGGGCAAAGTTATAGATAAAAATGAAAATTATATAGTTCTTAAAGATGCAGAAAATATTTATTTGCTTTTTCACAACTATATACACTATGATCAGATGTATGAGAACTTAGACTTTTCAAAAATTAATGAAATAGAAAGATATAATATTTTTGAGGATATAAATTTAGCAGTCGAAATAGAATTGAAAGGAATCAATGGGAGATATAAAGTTGAACAATATATAGTAAATAGAAAAAATGGGTCGAGTTTTGACGCATGGGTAGAAATGGGTTATCCTGAGTATCCTGATGATTTTCAGGTACAATATCTTAAATCAAGATCAATTCCTAAAATAACATTTGAAGAAATTGAAATAAAAAATGCCTATAGAAACAATTTTATTCTTGATCCTCATGAAATCAGATTGATAAAACTCACTAAGCTATATAGATGATATGATGCACTTGATATCATTTATATAGCTTTTAATTTAGTCACAAAATGGTACTTATCAAGTACTAAAATGGAATACATAATTATTTGCTCAATAGTATAATATATTAAAATAAATATAGAGGGGAAGTTTAATATGTCAAATAAAAATTATTTAACAAGTAAAGCTGAACGTTTTTCGTATGGAGCTTGGTTTGTTGGACAAAATATTATATACTTCATGGTAATCTCATATTTAGCGATATTTCTGACTGATGAAGTAGGTATTGTAGAAGGAGCGGTTGCTACTTTATTTTTAGTCGCAAGAATTTGGGATGCTGTAAACGATCCCATGCTGGGCAGCTTAGTAGACAAGGCAAATCTTAAAAAAGGCAAATATAAACCATGGGTTGATGCTGTAACTATTTTAATGCCAATAATAACAATTTTAGTATTTTGGAATTTCAATGGTTCTTACGGATTCAACTTAGCTTATGCAAGTATTTCATATATAGTATTTGGAATGATTTATACTATTAGTGATGTTCCGATTTTTGCTTTAGCAACAGTAATGACAGACA
Organism: Soehngenia sp.; assembly: GCF_055108775.1. Taxonomy (NCBI): domain Bacteria; kingdom Bacillati; phylum Bacillota; class Tissierellia; order Tissierellales; family Tissierellaceae; genus Soehngenia; species Soehngenia sp. Next base: position 19,146 of record NZ_JBSQIL010000010.1, read on the forward strand.
ATCCAGATGAGAGGGTGAGCATCATATCAATTGGGAGGGTTGCTGCAGGAGTTGCCTCTCTTATAATAGGAATTATTGCACCTCAATTAATTGCTAACCTAGGATATCAATCTACTATTATTTATCTTATGATAGTCTCATTTATATTGATGTTTCCATTGAGATTTTTAGTAAAAGAAAGAGTAAAGTACAAAAAAGAAGACAATGTAACTTTAAAGAGCATGATTAAAGCTGTTGCATCTAATAAATATTTGATGATTTTTTATCTAGCATATATTGCTATAAATGCAACATTTACTTCAATGACTATTGCTCCATATTTTGCCAAATGGAATATGGGAGATATAGGATTTAATACAATTATGATGGCTACTATGGCTTTGCCTATAATACTTCTTCCTGCATTGACTCCTATGTTGATAAGAAAATTTGGAAAAAGAAATATTTTTCTATTTGGAATAGGTTCATCAATTATATTCAGTATTGCTCAATATTTTGTTGGATATGAAAACGTTGTTTTATTTTTGATATTGAACTTCTTAAAGATGATAGGCCTGATCGCACCGATGATGATGAATGGAATGTTCAGTGCTGATTGTGTAGAGTATGGGGCATATACTACAGGGCAGAGAAACGCAGGGATGATATTTAGTGTTCAAACATTTTCAACGAAGCTGGGTAGTGCAATTTCAAGTGCATTGGCTTTAACTATAATATCATACTTTGGATACAGAGGAACTGCGCCAGTTCAGACAGCTGAAGCTTTAAATGGGATTTGGATAACATTAACTCTAGTTCCGATAATTGGCTTAGTGATAGCTTTTATCATTTTTGGCAAATACTATGATTTAAGTGAAGATGATGTTCAAAAGATGATTGATGAAATGAAAGAGAAGAATGTACTTGAAACGGAGTAAGGAGGTTTTTAAATGGAACAGGCAGAAAAAATAATAGAAAGATTAGATCTTGATGAGAAAATTAATATTTTATCCGGAAAGAACTTTTGGCAATTACATGATGTTCCTAAAGGAAATTTAAAGAGCATAATGCTAACTGATGGCCCAAATGGACTTAGAAAACAAGAAGATAGTGCAGATAATTTGGGATTAAATAATAGTGTAAAAGCAACATGTTTTCCAACGGCTAGTTGTATGGCTAGTTCTTGGGATGAAGAACTGATATATGAAGTTGGAGAACATTTAGCTAATGAGTGTTTGACAGAAAGAGTTTCAGTACTGTTAGGTCCTGGGATCAATTTAAAAAGGAATCCTTTGTGTGGTAGAAATTTCGAATATTATTCCGAAGATCCTTTATTATCTGGGAAAATGGCTAAATCTTGGATAAATGGATTGCAATCAAAACAGATAGGAGCTTCATTAAAACATTTTGCTGCAAACAATCAAGAATACTACAGAATGGTATCTGATTCTATAATAGATGAAAGAACACTCCATGAATTGTATTTAAAGGGATTTGAGATAGCTGTCAAAGAGTCTAAACCATGGACAGTAATGAGTTCGTATAACTATGTAAATGGAGTAAGAACGGGCGAAAGCAAAGAACTTTTAACCGATATCTTAAGAAATGAATGGGGATTTGATGGAGCTGTTGTTAGTGACTGGACTGCAGTTGATAATAAAGTTGCATCGATAAAAGCTGGGCTTGATTTAGAAATGCCAGGCAATAATGGGCTTTTCAATCAGGAAGTTAAAAGAGCTTTAAAATCAGGAGAATTGACTGTGGAAGAACTCGATAAAGCAGTTTTAAATGTTCTAAATTTGATTATAAAGGCACAAAATAATTTAGAAAAAGAACATAATTCTTATGATAAAGAAGCCCATCATAAATTTGCAAAAAAGGTTGCGACAGAAAGTGTTGTATTATTAAAGAATGAAAATTCTATTTTACCACTAACGACCAATAAAAAAGTAGCTTTAATCGGTGAATTTGCAAAAAAACCTAGATTTCAAGGAAGTGGTAGCAGTCAAATTAATCCTACAAAACTATCAAATGCTTATGATGAATTTAAGAAGAAGTTAGGGGATAATTTATTATTTGCTTCAGGGTATGATTTAAAAAAAGATGAAATCGTGGAATCTCTTTTAAAAGAGGCATGCGAAATTGCATCTAAAGCTGATATAGCTGTACTGATGGTAGGACTTCCTGACTCTTATGAAAGTGAAGGTTTTGATAGAAAACACATAGACATGCCACAAAGCCACAATGCCTTGATAACAGAAATATCAAAAATACAAAAAAATATTATAGTAGTTTTATCTAACGGAGCTCCTGTTACTATGCCTTGGGAAAATAATGTAGATGGAATTGTCGAACTTTATTTGGCAGGGCAAGCTTCTGGTGAGGCAATAACAGAAATTATATTTGGTGATGTAAACCCTTCTGGGAAATTAGCAGAAACATTTCCTCTATCATTAGAAACTGTGCCATCAACACATTTCTTTCCTGGAGAGCCAAGACAAGTACAGTACAGAGAAGGACTTTATATTGGATACAGAGCGCATGATAGTTTTAACACGGAAGTTTTATTCCCGTTTGGACATGGATTATCTTATACGAATTTCGAATATAGTGATATAAAGACTGATAAATTAAAGTACACTAAGGATGATTTGATAGAAGTGTATTTTAACCTTAAAAATACTGGAGATAGAGATGGTAAGGAAATTTGCCAGTTATATGTAGAAAAAGTTGATTCAAAAGTATATAGACCTAAAAAAGAATTAAAAGCTTTCTCAAAAGTAGAGTTAAAGTCAGGAGAGACAAAGCAAGTTATGCTCAGTTTTAAAGCATCAGATTTATTTGTTTTTCAAAATGGGAAGTTTAAAGTAGAATCGGGAAAATATATCATTCATGTTGGAGCATCATCTAGAGATATTAGGTTAAGTTTAGAGTTGGTTATTGATACTGATGATATTATATACGATGACAAATTAGATAAATATAAAAATATTACATCAAATTATATATTCACTGAAAAGGATTTTGAAAATTTACTAGGAAGACCTATTCCAAAACCAGTTGAATCGAAACCATACACAAGGAATTCAACTCTAGGAGAGATAAAGGACAATTTTATTGGCAAAAGATTATTAAGTGCTGTAGAAAAGCAAATATCAACCTTAGCCTCTGGAGATGACAATGCGATGAGTAACATGATCGATGCGATGATCTATCAAATGCCTCTAAGAACATTAGCAAGTTTCAGTGGAGGTGCAATATCCATCAATAGAATAGATGGGCTTGTAGATTTAATGAATAAAAAATACTTTTCTGGAATAGCGAAACTTATTAAAGGTTAACCACTATCCTCGATTTTTTCGAGGATTTTTCTTTTTCTAATTATAATATATAATGATAATAAAATATTGTTTATTTATACAATATTTCAGTTATTATCAATAGTAAACAAAAGATAAACTTAAGGATTTATTAATAGGAGGCAAATATGAAAGTTTTAGTTACTGGGTTTGATGCATTTGGTGGAGAAAAAGTAAATCCTGCTTTTGAAGCAGTAAAGAGATTAGAGGATAATATTGCAGGGGCAGAGGTCGTAAAAGTTGAGATTCCGACAGTTTTTAAAAAATCTATTGAAATATTAGACAGAAAAATAGAAGAAGAAAAACCCGATATTGTAATCTGTGTGGGACAAGCTGGTGGAAGATTTGATATTACAATTGAAAGAGTTGCCATAAATATAAGCGATGCTTCAATTAAAGACAATGAAGGGAATATGCCAATTGATGAAAAAATATTTGTAAATGGCGAAAATGCTTATTTTTCTTCGCTACCAATAAAATCAATTGTTTCAAATATAAGGTCAGAAAAAATACCAGCTAGCATTTCAAACACTGCTGGAACATATGTCTGCAATCACATCATGTATGGGCTGCTTTATCTGATTGACAAAAAGTATAAAAATGTTAGGGGAGGATTTATTCATGTGCCTTATCTTCCTGAGCAAGTGATAGATAAAAAGTCAACTCCAAGTATGAATATAAATGATATTATAGCTGCGCTTACAATAGCTATAAGAACATCTGTAGAAATTAAAGAAGACATAAAGTTAAGTTGTGGGAAAACTTGTTGATTTTAAAATGATATTTCCATTAAGTATAAAGAAAAAGTGCCGATATCTTATGAAGATAACTTTTTTACGCTTTTTGTGTAAATGTGATATGATTGTTTTAAAAGAAGAGAATTTAGATTTAAATTTTATTTGATTGTTAAGATAAATGAAGATGAAATTTGTCTTTTAGGGAGGGATTTTAATGGATTTAATTAAAATTAAAGAAGATGTAAGAACAGTAACTAGGCAACTTTTAGATGCTGCTAAATTGAATGAAAAAGAAGCAGTTGTGATAGGTGGCTCAACTAGTGAAATTATTGGAGAAAAATTAGGCTCTAGCTCAAATATAGAAATAGCACGTGCTGTAATAAGCGCTTTTGTAGAAGAAGTTAAAAAAGAAAATCTATATCCAGTAGTACAAGGATGTGAACACATTAATAGAGCTTTAGTTGTGGAAGAAGAATATGCAAAAATGATGAATTTAGAGATTGTAAATGTAATTCCAATTTTACATGCAGGTGGTGGATTTGCTACAGCAGCAATGGAAATATTTGAAAAACCTGTAGTTGTTGAAAATGTAAAGGTTAGTGCAGGAATAGATATTGGAGATGTATTCATTGGAATGCATTTAAAACCAGTGGGCGTAGTAGTAAGAAGTGAGATCAAAGAAATAGGTAAAGCCCATTTGAGTATGATTAGGACTAGACCTAAACTTATTGGAGGAGAAAGAGCTATACACAAAAAACTATAATTTTATGGTGATAACATGTTTTTTATTCTAGGAATCAGTCAAAAAGAAAAGAAATTGGATTATGATGAATTAGTTGTATGCAAGTGTTGTAATAAATATGGACACATTGAAGTTTTTTTAACTTACAGCTACTTTTTCTTGTTTTTCATTCCAATATTTAAGTGGAATAAAAAATACTATCTAAGAATGAGCTGTTGCAATGCATTAGCAGAAATTGAAGATGAATTAGGAAGAAAAATCGAAAGAAACGAAATATCTCATATAGACTTAGACAAAATAAATTTACATTGTAATAGCACTAGAGAGAAAATATGTTCAAATTGTGGCTATTTAGCAGAAGAAGATTTTATATATTGTCCAAGATGTGGTGAAAAATTATGATTTAGTTTGTGCAGTACTTATTTATTGCACTTAAATTTTGCATAATATTCTGGAGGGAAAAAATGAACTTATTAGAAGCTTTTGTAGAAGTAGCACCTTATATTAACGAATTAACTAACACAGATTTTTCTGTGTCAGTTTGTGATCTTGAAAAATGTTTAATGTATGTACCTGGTAAAACTCATGACCACAAACTTACGGTAGGCTCTAGACATGTTGAAAACTCAGCATCATATGATTGCATCAAACAAAAGAAAAAGATAATTAGAAGGGTTGATTCATCAGTATTTGGGTTTCCATATATTGCTATTGCAATTCCTATTTTTGATGATAACAACGAGATTATAGGATCTGTTACTTTTACAGAAAATACAAAAACCCAAGATGAAATGATAAATTTATCAAAAGAGCTGTATTTGAGTATCGAGAAATTAAATAAGATCACAGAAAGAATAAATTCAAACTCATTTGAACTAAAAAAACTGGATAGCGATTTATCAAATGTAATTCATGAGTCGAATGAAAAAGTTGAAGAGACTATGAAAATATTGGATTTTATAAAATCCATATCAGAAAAAACAAATATTTTAGGCATCAACGCTGCTATTGAAGCATCTCGCTTTGGTAATGAAGGTGGAGGGTTTGGAGTAATTGCAAAAGAAATAAGGAATTTTTCTGATGTCATTGATAGATATGTAAAGGAAGTTAATCTTACTACAAAAGAATTGAGCAATGCTGTAAATGGATTAAATGATTTATTTGACGAAATAACTAGCATTTCCCTAGAGCAAGGGAATATAACAGAAGATATAAATAATCTCGTATCTGAGCTAAAAAACAGATCTGAAAAACTTAATGAAATTATTTCTATGATAGAATAATTTTTATTGGCATGAATCTTGCTTATATAATTACTGTATGAAGTTATTATATAAGGAGGGTAATCATGAGATTAAAAGACAAAGTGGCAATAATAACAGGCGGAGCAAGAGGTATCGGCGAAGCTACAGCAAAGAAATTTGTTCAAGAAGGGGCAAAAGTAGTTATTGCAGATATTAATGAAAATGATTTAGCAACTACTGAAAAATACTTAAGAGAGCTTGGCGGAGAAGTCATGAGTATAGTAGTTGATGTTACTGATTCTGCAAGCGTTAACAACATGGTAGAAAAAACTGTTCAAAAATTTGGCAGACTTGATTGTATTGTTAACAATGCTGGAATCACAATGGATTCAACTCTATTAAAGATGACAGAAGAACAATGGGATAGGGTTATTGATGTAAATTTAAAAGGTGTATTTTTATGTGGACAAGCTGCTGCAAAAGTAATGGTAAATCAAGGAAGTGGAGTCATTTTGAGTGCTTCTAGTGTAGTAGGATTATACGGAAACTTTGGACAAACTAACTATGCTGCAACAAAATGGGGAGTAATTGGAATGACTAAGACTTGGGCAAAAGAATTAGGTAAAAAGGGAGTTAGAGCTAATGCTGTTGCTCCTGGATTTATCGCTACTCCAATGGTTGCAAAAATGCCTGAAAATGTAGTTGAAATGATGAAAGGGAAAGCACCATTAGGTAGACTTGGAGAACCTGAAGAGATAGCAAATGCGTATGCTTTTTTAGCATCTGATGAAGCTTCATTTATAACAGGAGCTTGTCTAGAGGTTACAGGAGGAGTAGTACTTTAAGCTGATGATTCTCATCAGCTTTATTTTTTTATGCTAATGTGCTAATATGAATATATATTAATATTTGGAGGAATGGCAATGGCTTCTTTAAATAGGGGAGAAATTAGCACAAATAGCACTAATAATGTTCAAAAGATGAACAATCAAATAGAGATTGGCCATGATACTGTATTGACAGAATACCTTGTAGATATGCTTCATAAGATATTTGATCCATTACCTGTACCTTTGATTCTAATTGACAAAGACTCTAGAGTTCGTATGATTAACCAAGTATTTGCTGATTTTTTGGGCTACCCAAAAGAGTATATAATAGGAAAACCGGTAGCTGATATTGATAAAAACACTAGATTCCCGTTTGTGTTAAAGAGTAAAAAATCTGAAATCGCATGGAAACATAAATTTGAAAATGGAAAGACTGCAATTGTTCATAGGATAGTAGTGTTGGATGAACATGAAGAAGTAAAATACGCGGTAGGAATGGTTCTATTTGAAGATTTAGAACAATTTAGAGACATAATTGAAAAGAATAAATTGCTAGAAAATGAAGTGCATCTGTATAAAAGTCAGTTAAAGGAAATGTATGGAGCTAAATACTCTTGGGATACCATAATAGGAAATAGTGAAAAGATGAGCCAAACAAAGTTTATTGCAAAAAGGGCTGCTCATTCGATTTCTAATGTTCTGATATTAGGTGAAAGTGGAACAGGAAAAGAGTTATTTGCTCATGCTATACACAATGATAGCACAAGAAATCACATGCCATTTGTAAAGGTAAATTGTGCTGCGATTCCAAGTGAGCTCTTAGAATCTGAGCTTTTTGGATATGAAGAAGGAGCATTTACAGGAGCTAAAAAAGGTGGGAAAATTGGTAAATTTGAACTTGCGAATGGAGGAAGCATTTTCTTAGATGAAATAGGGGATATGCCTTTGAAAATGCAAGCAAAACTGTTGAGGGTTCTTCAAGAGAGAGAATTTGAAAAAGTTGGAGGAAATAAGACCATAAAAACAGATTTAAGAGTTATTGCTGCAACAAACAAAGATTTAAAAAAGCTTATTTCTGAAGGGAAATTTAGAGAAGACTTATATTATAGATTAAATGTTATGACTATCGAGATTCCTCCGTTAAGAGAAAGAGTTGAAGATATAGAAGAGTTAACTAAGAAATTAATGGAAAAGCTTTCAAGTCAGCTAGGGATCTATGTCCCCAAAATTTCTCATAAAGCTTTAGAATTACTGAAATCATATAATTGGCCAGGGAATGTAAGAGAACTAGAAAATGTCCTAGAAAGAGCTATTAATTTGACAGAGACTGATACGATCTTACCAATACATTTACCGCTTTATATAACACAGAATAAACGAAAAATAGATCCAAACTCTATAGATTCACTTCAGAGCCTACTAGAACAAACAGAAAGAGAAGCAATAAAAAGCTGCCTTGAATATACTGATGGAAACAAATTAAAGACAGCAAAGATGTTAAATATAAGTAGAACTAGCTTATATACAAAGATAGAAAAATATGGGCTAGAGTAAATTGTACTATATTTGGACATGTCCAAATATAGTACATATTTTTTGCCTTAATTTTTATTGATTTCCTTACAAGAATGGCATAATTAAATAAAAATTTATTGGCATGGAAGTTGCATAATAAATATACAAACAGGAGGTGATATTACGAGTATAATTGATTGTTTAATACAGACTGCACCAATATATAGCGAATTAACAAATAAAAAGGTAGCAGTATCAATCTGTGATTTAGAAAAATGCCTTCTGTATATTCCTGCTATTGATCTTGATCATAAATTGAATATAGGAGATAGACACATTCAAAATACTTGTGCATATGAATGTATTCAAATTGGAGAAAAAATTGAAAGAAAAGTAGATTTTGATAATGGAAGACTAACTTACTATGCAGTTGCAATTCCAATTAGAGATGAAAATGGTGAAATTATAGGGGCGATATCCTTTTCTCAAAACTACAAACACAATGAGATGTTAAATGCTCTTGTAGATAATATATTTGATTCGTTTGAAAATTTTAGGGATTTATCTAGTCAAGTGCTTAATAATGCCAATGATTTAGAAAAACTAAATCAAAGATATTTAACGATAATAGAGTACTATAATAAGAAATTAGAATTACTGGATTCTCATTTGAGATTATTAAATGTATATGAAAAACTAGACACTTATAAAAATCAGATGGATATTGATGATCTAAATATAGGATTGAAGTTTGACATTGAAGAGATAAGGAAAATATCGAATGATTTCAAAACAATTTCAAGTCATCAAGTGGATTCTACTAGATATATTGCAAACACAACTGAGATAATTTCTAAAAGGATATTAAAGCTCAAAGAACAAGTAAAAAATATAATTTAATATTAAGTTGGCACATTAATTGCATGATTAAAATTTAGGAGGGATATCATGTTAAAAAAGATTGAATTACCTAATGGAGAAACCTTAGCTTATAGAAAGCATGGAAATGGGGAAAAGGTTTTACTACTGATCCATGGGAATATGTCATCATCAATGCATTGGGATACTGTAATGGAGAGGCTACCTGATGATTATACTGCATATGCTATGGATATGAGAGGGTTTGGGGCATCAAGTTACAACAATAGATTTAATTCATTAAGAGATTTATCTAATGACATAAAGTTATTTTGTGATGCATTAAAACTAGATAAATTCTCTATAGTTGCTTGGTCAACTGGTGGTGGAGTTGCAATGTACTTTGCAATTGACTATCCAGAAATGGTAGAAAAGATAGTGTTGGTAGAATCTGTTGGAATTAAGGGTTATCCAATATTTAAAAAAGATGAAAACAACCAACCAATTTTGGGACAGTTTTTGACTACTAAAGAAGAAATTGAAAATGATCCAGTTCAAGTACTGCCTATATTAAAGGCTTATGAAGATAAAAATAAAGACTTCATCAAATTTGTTTGGGATAATACCATATATACCTTTAAAAAACCTGATGAAGAAAGATATCAAAGATATCTAGATGAGATTTTAATGCAAAGGAATTTAGTTGACATAGATTATTCTTTAGTTCATTTTAACATTTCTCACGAACACAATGGTGCAGAACAAGGAACTGGAGAAGTCGATAAAATAACTCAACCTGTTTTAGTTATGCAAGGAGAAAACGATATAGTAGTACCAAAGGAAATGGGAATCGAAATGGCCGCTGCAATAGGAGATAATGCGAAATTAGAATTGTTGCCTAACGGTGGGCACGCACCGATGGAAGATGATTTAGATAGATTTATGAAAGTAACATTAGAATTTTTGGCATAAAGGGGGGTTTTAAGTGGCAAATTTGAATACAAATGTTGGTATTTTAGGAACAGGAATATACATTCCTAAAAACAGAATGACAGCAAAAGAAATATCAGAGGCCACAAATGGCTTGTGGACAGAACAAGCAATAATTGAAAAACTAGGCATTATTGAAAAACCTATACCAGGTGATGGAGATGGAACTCAAGAGATGGGAGTTAAAGCAGCTTTAGATGCTTTAGAAAGGACTGGTCTAGATCCAAAAGAAATCGACTTAATTCTTTGCATTGGGGAAGAATGGAAGGAATATCCTTTGACAACATCTGGAATATACATTCAAGAAAAGATAGGGGCAGATAATGCTTGGGCAATTGATGTTCAACAAAGATGCTGTTCTACAGTTTCTGCGATGAAAATAGCTAAAGACATGATGATTGCTGATGATGAAATAAATACAGTTATGATAGTTGGCGGATACAGAAACGGTGATTTTGTTGATTATACAGATAAAGATATGTCTATGATGTACAACTTAGCTGCTGGTGGCGGAGCTATAATACTAAAGAAAAATTTAAATAGAAACGTCTTATTGGGCACTCATATAGTAACAGATGGTTCAATGGCAAGAGATGCAGGGGTTGAGTTTGGGGGCATAGAAAAGCCAATAACAAAAGAAAATGTAGATATTGCATATAAATCACTTAGGTTATTCGATGCAAAACACATGAAAGATAGATTGAATGAAGTGTCATTAAAAAATTGGTATCATTGCATAGATAGAGCATTTGAAAAATCCAACATAAGTAAAGAAGAATTAGGTTATCTTGCAGTACTACACTTTAAATACTCACAGCATAAAGCTATGCTTGAACACCTAGGGCTTACAGAAGATCAAACTAATTATCTTTCTCACTATGGCCACATTGGTCAGATAGACCAAATACTATCACTACAACTTGGTTTGGAACAAGGGAAGATAAAGGAAGGCACTGTTATTTCAATGATAGCAGCAGGAATAGGTTATGCGTGGGCAGCAAACGTAATTAAATGGGGAAAATGGGAGGACTAGACATGGATTTTGAGAAGATATATAAGAGTAAATTACTATCAGTTGAAGAAGCTTTAAGTCTTGTAAAATCGGATTATAATTTAGTTTCTGCATTGGCGGCTGCTGAGCCTAGAGAGTTTTTATCAAATCTTCATACAATAGCGGATAGAGTAAAAAATGTAAATGTTTCCACGTGTTTGCCTTTAGGGGATTATGAATATTTCATGAATCCAAAATACAAAGAAAGCTTTCAAATGGATGGATGGTTTTTTACACCTGCAACCAGAAGAGCCCATAAAAATGGAAATGTTTCTTTTATACCAAATCATTTACACTTAGCTGCAAAAAAGAGGATATTTCATAGAAAACCTAATATATTTTTAGGCACGGGTGCACCAATGGACAAACACGGCTATGTATCACTTTCATTAAGTACAACTTATGAGAGGGAAATGATTGATGCGTCCGATATAGTAATAATTGAGATAAATCCAAACATGCCAAGGACTTTTGGAGATTCAGTAATCCATATTAATGACATAGATTATGTCATAGAAGCAAATTATCCTGTTCCCGAACTAGAAATAGTAGAACCTTCAGAGAAAGATACGATCATCGGGAGGTATATTGCAGATCTTATTGATGATGGTTCAACCATACAATTAGGAATTGGTGGAATTCCAAATGCCGTAGCTAAAGAACTTATGCATAAAAAAGACCTCGGAATTCACACAGAGATGCTTACTGATGGGATGGTTGACTTATACAATGCAGGAGTAATCACTGGTAGATACAAGACTTTAATGCCAGGGAAGATGGTTACAACTTTCGTACTAGGTACTAAAAAACTATATGACTTTGTTGATGATAATCCTGGTGTAAATGTAATGAGAGGCTCATGGGTTAATGACCCATATATAATTGGTCAAAACTACAAGATGGTTTCGATAAACACCACGATAGAGATAGATTTAACTGGGCAATGTGCATCAGAATCAATAGGACATGTGCAGTTTAGTGGTACTGGTGGACAGGCTGACACAGCGATTGGTGCTCAAAACTCAGTAGGAGGAAAATCCATCATAGCACTTTATTCAACTGCAAATGTAAGAGTGGACGGATCTGATGAAAGAAAGACAATTTCAAAAATCGTGCCTGCATTAGCCAAAGGAGCTGCGGTGTCATTGTCTAGAAATGATGTAGACTATGTAGTTACTGAATATGGAGTAGCTTCACTTAGGGGAACATCTATTAGGGAAAGAGTAAAAGCTTTGATAAATATTGCTCATCCTGATTTTAGAGAAGAATTAGAAAGAGAAGCTTTCGAGTTGATGATTTGGTAGAGAAGGAGGGATAGAATGAATGGGGAAAAAAAGGATTTCATTAGCACTATTATTAATAATAATAGTTAATGTTTTATTGACCGATGTATATGCTACTTCAGATTTTGATTATAGCCCTATTAACATTTTTGACGATAGTATTTATTGGGAAAAAATTGAATTGCTAAAAGATTCTAACAGAAACATAAAACAGGAAAAATTTATTAAAGATAATGAACATAATATTCAAGAGATAATAAGTTCATTTAATGGTGATGCTTCTCCTAACTCTCAATATTTTTTATTGCATTATGCTCCTGGATGGGATACTGGGACAAAGGAAACCCCTGTGATATTGGTACATGGTGCAGGGAAAAGCGGTAATTTTTTTATTGATCCTTTAGAAAATAGCTCGACAACGGGTCTTGCTCAATATTTAGTTACAAAAGGTTATAAAGTTTTTGCAATAACATTTGCACATCCTCATGGTGATAATTACTATCAAAGCGAAATATTGTCTGATGCTATAGAGAAGGTTAAAGCTGTTACTAATTCTGATAAAGTAGATATAATAGCACATAGTAAAGGGAATGTACCTGCTAGAATGTATTTATCAAATGTAAAAAAAAGTTGGGGGACATCATATAGGGGAGATGTAAGAAGATATATTCAATTAGGTGCTCCAAATGGAGGCATAGACTTTACATTTAGGAATCCAAATATGGCTTGGAGCATAATGGCTACGGGAGCCTATGGTCCAGTACCATATACAAAGATGTTATTATATGGTCTATGGAGCGATACCACATATCATAGCATATATTCTGAAGGTGGAGCATATCCAGGTCAATCGCAAATGCTTGCTAGATGGGATAAAACATACCCGTTAAATATTTACCAGCAAGACTGGTATACAACTTACTATGGAGGTTTAGGATTTGCAAGCTATTCTTATGGAATAGATTATGCAATAAACCAGGGAGGTAATTTAATTGAAATACTTAAAAATTCCCCAATAGGATCTGGTGTTGAGATTGCCATATTATCAGGAAATAAAAATATTATTAATGGCATACCATGGGAAATAACAGGAGCAAGTGATGGACTAATATTTGTGAAAAGTGCAACTGACACATCATCAATGGAAGAAGCAGGAGCAAATATAATAGCCAATGATACTTATTATCTAAATCACTTGGAATTAGCATATAGTAAATCAGCAATGGAATGGGTCTATTATCAATTGTCAAGATGAAGGAAAGAATTTATCACTGTAATAATTTATAAAAAACTAAAGAAAACTTAAAAGAGTCTAAAAATTTACAAAAGTTTTCAAAATTCAAAGATTAAGTTAACAAGGAGGTGATTACTTTGTTATAAATGTCTTGTATTTATTAGCAATGAAGGCTAAATTTTTAATTAATCAAGGAGGGAATTTTAGTGAATAATAATGACAAAGCAGTCCTATTATTATTAATTTCTGCCATCTTACTGTTAATTTCTCAACTTACTGAAAATTCATTATTTTTTGCAATAGCGTTTCCAATATTGATATTTTCATGGATGTGGCTAGGAGCACTAAAAAATGGAAAAGTAAGAGGCATAGCAAAATATTCTTTAGTAGGTTTGTTGATTATTTGGCTTGTAGGATTTGTAGCAATGGAAAGAATTGATCATTCTAACTTTGGAGTATTTTTTGGAGGTTTGCCATTAGGAACGGCAATAATGATGTATTTCACTTGGTTTTTACCTTTTTTAGTTGGCACAGTAACATATAGCTTAAGATTTGAAAAAGATTATTTAACAATGGAAGATTTGGAAGAATTTTCGAAAAAAGCTGATGTGAAAATGGAAGATTTAATAAACATTGACAAATAATTAAAAGTAAAAGCTAAGGAGGTATATAAATGAATACTATCAGGGTTGTAATGGGAATATATATGTTAGTAGTCCTATATATTGGATATTGGGCAATGAAACAGACCAAAAGTAGTTCGGATTTTTTCGCAGCAGGGAAAAAATTAGGGCTCTATGCTTTAGCAATGGCGTCCTTTTCTGCTGCTATATCTGGCTGGGTATTTGTTGGCGGACCTGGCCTATACTATAGAATAGGGCAAGCGTCTCTTTGGATGACTTTCCCAACCTCTGTATCATTTTTAATGGCTTGGATTATTTTAGGTAAAAGAATGAGACTTTTAACAGACGCAAAAGGATGTTTGACTGTATCGGATGCGATTTATGAAAGATATAATTCAAAACTAGTAAGTGGTATTGCAGCAACAGCTTTGTTAGTAGGATTGGTTTTGTATTTAGCTAATCAAATTACAAGTTTTGCTTTCATATTGTCCCCAATATTTAATATAAGCCACGAATGGGCAGTAATTGTAGGGATGCTGATTGTTTTATTTTATTCTGTAGCAGGAGGCATGCTTGCGGGAGCATATACAGATGTTTTTCAAGGGACTACTATGATAATAGCATCTATATTGATATTTTTTGCTTCATTAAATGCAGGTGGGGGCACAGTAAATATGACTACCACAATAGCTAATGGTATGGAAAATGGGGCAAATTTTGTTGGACCATGGGGATTAACATCTCCAATTACTGCAATGAGTTGGTTTTTCTTATTAAGCATAGGAATAGTTGGTCAACCTCACATAGTTCATAAATTTTTTATGGTTAAAGACACAAATGAATTGAAATGGGGTCCTACACTAGCAGCAGTTGGTGGTATGTTGGCTGGATTACTATGGTTTGGCGTAGGATTAGTAGTGAAACACTTATCTTTATCTGGACAACTATCGGCAGAATCAATGGCTCTATTAGCTCAATCTGCGGATAATACTATAGTCGTATTTCTAAACAACTATGTTCCTAAAATAATAGCAGGAGTAGTATATGCCGGCATAGCATCTGCAATTATGTCAACTGCAGATTCGTTTATAAATATTGCTTCGGCAGCTATTGTAAGGGATTTGCCTTTTTCTTTCGGTAAAAAATTGAATTCTAAGCAAGAGCTAAATTATGGGAGGATAGCAGTTATTATTCTTTCTATAATAACAGTAATCTTAGCACTTACTTTAGGATCACAAGGAATAGCTTTACTTGGTGCTTTTGGATGGGGAACTTTTGCGGCAGCACTTGCACCTGCAGTAGGCATAGGATTTAATTGGAAGAGAGGGACTAAAGAAGGAGCTTTGTGGGCTATAATTGTAGGACTTGTATTAAATGTGGGATTAGAAGTAGCAAAAACCTTAGGATTATCTTTTTATGTAAATAGTATTGGAAGCAAAGGAATATATAATGGAACCTTGTCTTTAGCAGTCTCAATAATAGTTTATATAGTTGTTTCTTATATGACTAAAGAACAACCTTTAGATAAACAAATGGAAGCTTTATTAGATGCATAGGGGGAAAATCATGAATGAAGAAATATTAGGATATTTAACAGATTATTTTCAGATGAATGATTTTTTTACAAATTTTTATGAAATTATATTTACAGATAAGAGGATTCTCATAATAAATTCTGGAGAGACTTTTAGGGCATGGATTACTAGAGCAGATGTAGCTTATAACAAAAGGCAAAAAATTTTTAATATGAATAATATAGAAGATATATATAATAACTTTAAAGATGAAGAAATAGAAAGTATTTATTTTAAGGATGCTGAGGAGATTATATTAACTGAAAAAACATTTATAAAAAACGGGAAAATTCAAATTAAATTAAAGGATGATGGTAAAAAGATCTACTATACTAACAAAAAAAATTCTCTTGAGAATTTTAAGAAAACGTTTAAAAATAATACAATACCTATTAATGTTGTAGTTAACTAATGTTGAAAGGGACCTTGAAGAAGTAAATAGGTCCCTTTTAACCTCAGAAAAAGAAGTTACACTGTCATTGTCTAGAAATGATGTGGACTATGTAGTAACAGAATATGGGATTGCATCTCTTAGAGGAACATCGATAAGGGAAAGAGTTAAGGCTCTGATAAATATTGCACATCCTGATTTTAGAGAAGAATTACAAAGACAAGCTAATGAATTCATGATTTGGTAGAAAGGAAGGCCTAAGATGCCAAGTGTAAAAATAAATGGATATGACATATATTTTGAAGTTTATGGAGAAGGGGAGCCAATTGTATTATTAAATGGCATAATGATGTCAACATCAAGCTGGACTAGTTTCATAGATGTATTTAGCAAAAACAACAAATTAGTGTTAATTGATTTTTTAGATCAGGGAAAATCACAAAAAGCAAACGAACCTTATTCTCAAGACCTTCAAGCAGATATTGTAAAAGGTGTAATAGAAGAATTGCATTTAGATAAGATACATCTTGTTGGTGTTTCATATGGAGGAGAAGTTGCATTAAAATTTGCATTAAAATATCAAAATAAATTATCGTCTCTAATAGTTGCTAATACAACAAGTTATACCACACACTTGTTAAAAGATGTGGGCAAATGCTGGAATTATACAGCAAAAAATCATGACGGAAGAGCTTTTTTTAAGGCTACAATGCCGTTTATATATTCAGTAGAATTTTACGAAGAAAATATTGAGTGGCTTAAAAAAAGAGAGGATATGTTTGTAACGATATTTGATGATGAGTGGTATGAAGCATATGTAAG
>NZ_JBSQIL010000011.1:0-33261 GCF_055108775.1 Soehngenia sp.
AGAAGCTCTTGGTGCAACAATTGATTATCAAAGAGGCTTAAAAGTAAACATTATAGATATTAAAACACCTAACCCTGATACTACTCCTGAAAAACTCCCCTTCCCAGAGCCAAACATTATAACAGTCTTTTACCCACAAACAAGGGGAGCATATGGAAGCTGGTTTAGGATAGAATTAAGAAATGTTGAAGAATATAAAGATTTAGGTCTTAATGTAACAACTAAGTTAATAGGTGGTGATCCTGATTGGCTTGTGTATAAAAAAGATGATTTTACCACTGCTAAAAAAGGAGATTATGTTATAATTGATAACATAGAAAAATATAGCAATAGAACATATGAAAGGCTTACACGAGCAAGAGATTTATATGATTTTGATATAAATGTCAGATCATTAAAACTTAATAGCACAAAAGATGAAATAGTTGCGTTTCCAAAAGAGGGAGATATATTGGTATTTCAAATAGACTTTACTGCAAATGGATACACTAAGACATATTTCCATAAAGTAAGGATTAGAGAAGATGTAAAAGACCTCTTTGCAGAAGATGGAAATATGAAATTAATTCCTTGGGATGAATGGTAAAATTTAATTTAAACGCCTTTAAGTTAAAAACTTAAGGGTGTTTTTTTATGTCTTTTTAAATGTATAAAAAGCATCAGTTTTTCGTATATATATTTAGATTAACTCTGTGAAATTTGCAGGGTTAAAATAAATTGGGAGGTGTATACACACGAATAAATTAAGAAGAAAATTAAATATTTTAATAGCCATAATGTTTATGGTTATATTTAGCTTAGGGGGTGTGGAGAGTGTCTTTGCAGAAGAACCTCCTCCAATAACTTACGATGAATATTTGGATATCTTAAGGGATAAGTACAAAGTAAAATTCGAAACCCCGAAAGCAAGATTTGAAGTAGTAATAAAAGATAGTGCAGGGAATATAAAAGAAAGAATATTTGTGGATGAAGAAAAAAGGGCTGATTACAGTATGATAAAGGGTAAAACCATGCATGACATAGAGATGTCTGCCTCCCCCTGTAAACAGGGGGAGGCAGACAAAATTATATTATACTATAGTGTTAGTATGATATAGATGAGTACTATTGTCTCGTGGAATTTATGTATAGAAAAAAAACATTAAATTTAAAAATATATAGAAAAATTCAATGAAGGAGATTCTAATTTTATGCTAAAATAGACTTTGACAAATTAAGGAGGGATTTTATGGAGAAAATTAAAAAAATTCCATTGCCAATTTCAGGGCTTATACTAGGGCTTGCGGCATGTGGGAATTTAGTACAAAGCCGTGGAGAAGTATATCGCAATATTTTTGGTATTATTAGTGCTGTACTTGCAATACTTTTGATTATTAAAATATTTGCTTATTTTGAGGATTCAAAAAAAGAATTGGAAAATCCAGTGGTAGCAAGCTCGTTTCCAACATTTAGCATGGCAATTATGATTTTAAGTACTTATTTAAAACCATATTCAGAACCAGCAGCAAGGGGATTATGGATAGTTGGTTTAGCATTTCATATCATATTGATAATTTGGTTTACAATTAATTTTGTATCAAAATTTGACATTAAAAAAGTATTTCCTTCATGGTTTATAGTTTATGTTGGGATTGTAGCAGGTTCAATTTCCTCTAAAGCATTTGGCTATGAGTCTATAGGGAGGATATTGTTTTATTTTGGATTAATCAGTTTTATAGTATTGTTGCCTGTAATAATAAAGAGAGTGTTTGTTGTTAAAGAAATACCTGAGCCAGCACTGCCAACTATTGCTATTATGACTGCGCCAGCAGGTTTGTTACTTGCAGGATATATGAATGTATTTGAAAATAAAAGTTATGCAGCAGTGTTAGCACTTTTAATAATTTCTCAAATTCTTTATATTTATGTACTAGCTAGATTGCCGAAGTTATTGAGCTTAAAATTCTATCCTTCTTATTCTGCATTTACTTTTCCAACTGTTATAACAGCGATAGGGATAAAGGGAGCTACTAATTATTTAAAAGGAGTTAATGAATCGTTGAGCTTTTTAACTTCAGTTGCATTAATAGAAGAAATAATTGCAGTTTTATTGGTTGTATATGTTTTAATAAGATACATTTCATTTATAAGTAAGAAAACAATTTCTAATTAAGGAGTGATATGATGACTAGAGAAGAATTAGTTAATCAAGTTAAAAATGAAGCAGAGGGCTATTTTCAAAGAGGGGAATTTTTCTGTTCTGAAGCCATTGTTAGAGCAATAAATAATTTTCTTGGTAAACCCTATGAAGATGACATAGTAAAAATGGCATCAGGTTTCCCTATCGGCATAGGAAAATCAGGTTGTCTATGTGGGGCAGTAAGTGGGGGAATCATGGCTTTGGGAATGGTTTATGGTAGAAATTATGGCGAAAAAATGGATGATGCAATGTTCCCTATATCAGCAGGATTACATGACTACATAAAAGAAGAATATGGCTCAACTTGCTGTAGGGTAATGACTAGACAGTGGGCTGGAGATAAATTCCAAAGTCCAGAAAGAAAGATGCATTGTGTAGAAATCACAGGAAAAGTTGCAGAATGGGTCGCAGATAAACTAATTGAAGACGGTAAAGTAGTAGTAGAATAAGAAAACACTGTATGGTTTAACCATACAGTGTTTTAATTTAAATCATATTTTTCATCTAGTGGTATCGCTTTGTTTATTATCGCACTTCCTAGACATATTTCTCCATCGTAGAATACTGCAACTTGACCTGGGGTTACTGCTTTTACAGGATACTCAAATTTTACATACAGTTTATCTTTTAGTTTCTCTACCACAACTGGTATATCTTTTTGCCTGTATCTAAATTTAGCAGTGCAATGCAAAGGAAATTCAGGCTCTTTTTCGCTGATCCACTTAGGTTCTTCACCAAACAATGATACTGAATAAAGCGCTTTATGTTCCTCACCTTGAGCTACATACAGTATATTTTTTTTCAAATCTTTGCCAACTACAAACCATGGCTCCCCACTTTTTATTCCACCTATTCCTATACCTTTTCTTTGGCCTATTGTGTAGTGAATAAGACCTGTGTGTTCGCCAATTTTTTCGCCATCAACATCAATTATATCCCCGGGAGTTGCAAGCAGGTATTTATCTAAAAATTTATCAAAATCTCTTTCTCCAATAAAACATATGCCGGTTGAATCTTTCTTTTTTGCAGTGTAGAGATTTGTTTCTTCTGCGATTCTTCGTACCTCTTCTTTAGTCAAATCTCCAATTGGAAAGATTGTCTTTGAAAGTGCTTTTTGACCAATTCTAGATAAGAAGTAGGATTGATCTTTATTTTTATCGACACCTCTTAACAAAAGATATTCTCCATTTTCTTCTTTAACTCTAGCATAATGACCCATAGCGATATAGTCAGCATCAAGGTTTAAAGCATAATCTAGAAATGCATTGAATTTTATCTCTTGATTGCACATCACATCTGGGTTAGGTGTTCTTCCTTTGTTGTATTCATCAAGAAAATAGCTAAAAACTCTATCCCAATATTCTTTTTCAAAGTTTATTGTATAACATGGTATGCCTAATTCAAATGCTACTCGCATTGCATCTTCTGCATCTTGAGTTGCTGTGCATACACCATCTTCATCTTTTTCATCCCAATTTTTCATAAACAATCCAATTACTTCATAACCTTGATTTTTAAGGAGCAAAGCAGAAACTGAAGAATCAACGCCTCCGCTCATGCCTAATATAACTCTTTTTTTCATTTACATCCCTCTTTTAAATTAAATATCACTTCATTAATGAAGTGATAAATTTATTCTTTAATTATATTAACATTTTCATATTTAGACTACAAGCATAATTAATTGAAAAAAACTTTATTCAGTGGTAGACTTTTATTATGACAAAGGGTGGGGGTGGCAAAGTGAAACTAAAACAAATAAAAAGAATATGGATTTTTGACGGTATTTTAGCAATATTATCTTTGATAATAATTTTTAGATTATGGGGATATTTTTCTAGAGTAATCAATCCTTTCATATATGCAATGGTATTAGCTTACATTTTAAATCCGTTAGTTAATATATTGGAAAGAAGAAATATAAAAAGAAAATGGGGAGTTCTGATAATTTTTGCAATTATACTGGTAGTTCTATCATTATTTTTTGCATTAGTAATACCAAAAACCGTGAGTGACTTAACTGGATTTATACGGGACATACCTAATATTGTGATGTTTGTTCAAGAGTGGTTTGATGATTTGCGAAATGAAAATTTTGGAGCAGTGATTTTAAAATTGGAAGAATACATTAATTTAGACAGTCAGTTAGAAAACTTATCTAAATATATCCAATCTAGTTTAGAAAATATAGTATCTTTTTTAGTTGCATCAACAGCTACATTATTTGATTTGTTAATGACACCTATCATAACTTTTTATTATTTAAAAGACAAAGATAAAATATTAAACTTTTTAAAGAATATAATTCCTAATAAAATTTATCCAGAAGTTGAAAAAGTAGCTGGCGATATGAATAGGATACTAGGCGGTTTTATCAGAGGACAGTTAATAATCGCTCTTATAGTTGGAATATTAACAGGAATAGCAGCTGCTTTGCTAGGAGTACCTTATGCAATTACCATTGGGATACAAGCTGGTTTGACTAATATTATTCCGTATTTTGGCCCTTGGATAGGGGGAATATTGCCTGTGATTTTAGCGCTGATGATAAGCCCGATTAGAGCATTGTGGATGGTACTTGCAATTGTAATTATTCAACAAGGCGAATCAGACTTAATATCTCCACAGATTATGGCTCGTTCAGTTGGACTCCATCCATTACTAGTGATGTTTTCTGTTTTATTCTTTGGATCGATTTTTGGGATTATAGGGTTAATAGTCGGAGTACCACTAATGGCTATTCTGATAAATATCGGGAAATACATCATAGAATATAGAAATAAATTAAGAGAAAATCCCACTAAATAAATTTAATATTTTACTTCTTCTAAGAATAGACCATGAGCCGGCGCTGTAAATCCAGCTTCGGCTCTATTTTTAGAGTCAAATAGATCATATATAGTGTTTAGATCTCTTATTCCTTTTCCAACTTCTATAATAGTTCCTGCCAATATTCTCACCATATTATATAGAAAACCGTCTGCTTCAAACCTTATGCAAATAAATGGAGATTTATGTTCAATTTCTATCGAATGAACAGTTTTTATTGTTGATTTATTTTTGCTTTTTACAGATGAAAAAGCTTTATAATCATGTTTACCAATCAGTAACTTACTTGCATTTAACATGTTGTCAATATTTAATTTATCTGAGATATGGTAGCTATATTTTCTATAAAAAGGTGATTGATAAAAATCATTATATATATAATATGAATAAACTTTACTTTTTGCATTGTACCTTGCGTGAAATCTTTCTGAAGCTTCTTTTGCATCTTTAACTACTATATCTTTTGGTAGATATATATTCATATAATAAACAAAGTCATCCATGGTAATTTCACTGTTAGTCTTAAAATTTGCTACTTGACCTTTAGCATGAACTCCTGCATCTGTTCTTCCTGAGCCTATTAATGATATATCTTCATTTAGTATTAGTTTTATTGTTTTTTCAATTTTTGATTGAATAGTGTTTTCGGTGTTTCTTAATTTCTGCCATCCTTGATACTTGCTACCATCATATTCTAAAATCATCTTTATATTTTTCATATTTCACCTCTAATTAAATGTGAAGCCTTCACCTTCAACTTCAGTTATATGTGATACTGCTATAAAAGCCTTATTGTCAATGCTTCTTATATAATCTCTAATTCTTACATATTCATTTCTAGAAACTATGGTATTGATAATCTTTCGTTCTTCTTTCGAATATCCTCCAATTGCTAAATAGATTGTAGTACCCCTGCCAATTTCATTCAATATGAAGTCGTTTATATTATCAAGCTCTTTTGATATTATGGTCATATTCATTTTTACATTGAAACCAGAGATGATTTTGTCTATGACAAAAGAGTTTATAACAATACCTAATAAAGCATACATTCCTAATCTAGCACCATATACAAAACTTGCAAAAAGAACTATTAAAAAGTCTGCAATCAATAGTGATTTGCCCATGGCTATTCCTGTATATTTATTTATAATTTTTGCGATAATATCTGTACCACCAGTGGATGCATCCTGATTAAATACTATACCCATACCAATTCCAGTTATCAATATTCCAAATATTAGGTTGATGAATAAATCATCTGTAAAAGGTTCATTCATAGGAATTATTGTTTCAAATAATGCTATCATTGCTGAGAATGCAAAAGACGAATACACTGTGTATCCGCCAAAATCTCTACCTATTGCGATAAAAGCTAAAATAAATAGTATTACATTTAGAATTGCCAGTATAACTCCCATAGGTATAGAAGGCACTAAATAGTTTAAAATCATAGCTAATCCAGTAGCACCGCCGACTGCTAGATTAGAAGGCATAAGAAAGAAATAAAGTCCGATAGTCATTATGATTAAGCCTGTATTGATGTAAACAAATCTTTTTAAATTAAATTTCATAGTTATCTCCTCGCATATTAAATTTATGAATTAGAACAAATATAATATATCACAGAAAATAATTTTATAAAATAGTAATATCTACGTTGGGATATATGAGAAAATATGGGTATAAAGTCACTATAAATTATTAAATTTTAGGAGGGGTTTTTATGGATTATATAGAAATGGCTATTCAAATTGAAACCGATGGTGAGACTTTTTATAAAGAACAAGCAGATAAATATGAAGGAAAAGAAATATCTAAAGTGTTTAGATTGCTATCGAACGAAGAAAGAAAACATAGAGAATTACTAGAGAATTTTTCAAAGAAAATTGATTATACTATACCAGAAGCTAAAGAAGAGATCGATTTTGATTATTTATTTAAAAACGAAGAGGACTTTAAGATTGATACTGAAACAGACCCTAAACAAATAGATGTATATAGGTTTGCTCTTCAAAAAGAAAATGAAAGCATTGAATTGTATAATAAAATGAGAGAACTTGCAAAGGATGATGAAGAAAGAGTATTGCTAGATTTTTTAATAAAGCAAGAACAAAATCATTATAAATTATTTAACAATATTGTAGAATTGCTTAGAAAAGCAGAAGAGTGGGTAGAATCAGCAGAATTTGGCATAAGAGAAGAATACTAGAGGTGAAATTGATGGGGATGGACTTAGTGGTGATAGATTGCCAATATGATTTTATAGAAGGCAGCCTAGCATGTAAACATGCTAAAGAGGCTGTTAACGATATAATTGATTTTATCAACAACAATGATGTCAATGTTTATTATACATTGGATTGGCATACAGAAACTAACAAGAGCTTTGATATAAATGGGGGAGTATGGCCAGTTCATTGTGTTCAAAATCAAAATGGATCGAAATTAGATGATACATTTTATGAAAAATTAATAGATGTAGATAATAGACCAAATGATAAAAACATGTTTTATAAGGGTATAGATGATGAAATAGAGGAATATTCAGCATTTTATGCAAGGAATTCAAATGACCAAATATTAGGTGAAATACTTCAAAATGAAGTTGTTGTGTGTGGTATAGCCAGTGAATTTTGTGTAAGAGAGACTATTCTTGATTTATTAAATAGTGGTAGAAAAGTTAAGGTGTTTTTAAAAGGCATAGGTTATGTAGATGAGGATGGGCACAATAAAAACTTAGCTGATTTAGTAGAGAAAAGAGTTGATTTTATCTAAATAGGGGGGATTATATGCTAATAAAAGATATCATGACTAAAGAAGTTTATACCATTAAATTAAATGACACAGTAGAAGATTGTGCTAGGCTTTTTACTGAAAAAAACTTAAGTGGAGCTCCTGTAGTGGATGATGACGGCAATCTTAAAGGAATTGTTACAGAAGGTGATTTAATAAGAAGAGGAACAAATATAAAGGGACCAAAAGCGATAGAAATTCTAGGAGGGCTAATTTATTTGGACACTCCTAAAAGATTTTTTGAAGAATTGAAGAAGGATTTAGGTATTTTTGTGCAAGATGTAATGACTGATGAAGTAATAACAATCAATGAAAATGCTACTGTAGAAGAAGCAGCAACCTTGATGGTAGAAAAAAAGGTAAAGAGACTCCCTGTTTTAGATGATCAAAATAGATTGGTTGGAATAATTTCTAGAAAAGATATAATGAATTACTTATTTCCAAAAGGCTCTGAATGATTTCAGAACCTTTTATTTTTAGTTGTATTTTTGTTATCATTAAGTTAGTATGATTAGTATATTTCACATAAATTTAAAGGGGATAATGATGAATTTTTTTAAAAATTTAGCTGGAAAGGTTATTTATGGAATAGCTAAGGCGATTTCATACATTTTTGATTTTTTTATTTGGATATTTCAAACAATAGTTAACTTGATTATTGGTTTAGGAAGAATATTATTGACTCTTATTGCTATGGGGGGAATATTAGTAATATTTCTTTTATTTTCACCAATTGGAATAGCATTGTTATTTAATCCTATAACAATAATAGTCATTACTTTATTTATTGTAATCCCTATTTTAGGGAAAAAATTTATATCCTATTTACAATACTTAAAATATATTGTAACTGAGTATTTGTTTGACTTAAGTAAATATCTTACTGAAGAGAAAGCAGAATATAAATCATTTAATGAGTACGGCAAAAAATACAGGCATATGGAAGAGGAACGAGAAAGAAAGGAAAGAGAAGAAAGACAAAGAAGAGAAAGGGAAGCTTGGGAAGAAAGATTTAGGCAGTGGCAAGAGTATCAGAGCTACAACAGGGGATATCAGGGCTATTATCAGAATACAAGTGGGCAATACAATGGTACAACTTATCAAAATCCTGCGACAGAATTTATCAGTAAATACGAAAATAGTTGCAAATTATTAGGATTATCGCCTGATACAGATATTTATCAAGTAAAATTAGCTTATAGGAAAAAAGCTAAAGAGTATCATCCGGATCTTAATAAATCTCCTGATGCTACTAGAAAATTTCAAGAAATAAATGATGCATATGAATTTTTAACTGAAGAAAATATTGAAAGATATAAAAACATAAAAAAGGGAGCAAATTGAAATGCATAGATATGCTTATTCGTTTGAAAGTAAAATTGGGAAACTAAATATATATCAAATTGAAAACAAAATAGTACGAATTGAATACAATGAAGACATGATAGCGAATTCATATGAAATGGAGATGACTCCTTTAATAAAAAAGACAGTTAAAGAATTAGAAGAATATTTTAATGGGGATAGAAAAATGTTTACGATTCCTATTGGATTAAGTGGGACTGAATTTCAAATAAAAGTCTGGAATGAATTGTTGAAAATACCTTTCGGGGAAACAAAGACATATCGTGAAATTGCAAAGTCCATAGGCAACGATAAAGCTTATAGAGCTGTTGGTGGAGCAAACAATAAAAATCCTATCCCTATAATAGTACCATGTCATAGAGTAGTAGGTGCAGATAAATCACTTGTTGGATATAAAGGAGGACTTGATATAAAGAAAGCCCTCCTTGAGATTGAAAAAATTTATTAATAATATAGCTTGTTGAGCATTATTTCCAAAATTTCCTTGTCAACATCTTTCATTCCTTTAGAAGTTACGGACTTCAGATTTTCAATAGATTTTTCTGGACTGTTTCCGAGTATGCCATTGTCACTAGGGATAGAAACACCTGAAATAGCTAGGTTGGAAGCTTCTATGGCTGCTGTAACAGAAATAGATAGTTTATAAGCGCACCCTGTTTTTGCTCCATCACAGAACATACCTGATACACCTGCAAGAGTATTGTTTATACTCGATTTTATTTGACTATCATTGCCTCCATTAAGCATGGTAAGACCTGCACTTAGCCCAACCCCAGATGCAACAGAACAACCACATATTGGATTTAGTGTGCCTATATGTGCTTTAACATATATTGTTATTAAGTGACTAAGTGTAATTGCACGAATGATTTCTTCGTATGGTTTGCCCAGTTCTTCTCCTATAACAGCCAATGGTACAATAGCTACTAAACCATGGTTTCCACTACCTGCAGAGCTCATAACAGGCAATGGATAACCTGACATCCTTGCTTCTGATGCACTTACAGTTAGAGCTTTCGCTTTTTTATATACATCACCGATATCACTCATATATACTCTACTCATACCAATTCCAAGATTTTGGGTCGCTCCAATATTAGCTAAACGCAAATTAAGATCAATACCTTCTTTTATAAAATCCAGTGCTTTTATGTCTATATTTCTAGAGAAATTTATAAGGTCGCTAATAGTAAAATTCAATATTTCATCTCTTAAATTTATTTTATCTGATAAATCATTTTCGTTTTTTATTACATGTCCATTTAACGACTCATAACAGATATTTTTATGGTTTTCTTTGACAATAACCTTAGAGAAGTTATTTTTATAATAGGCGTCTATTTCTATGTAAAAGAATTTTTTGTCAAAATCTACATCTATTTTTATCTTATTTTGTGAGATTATACTTTTGGCTAAATCTAAAGTATCTTCATCTACATTGTTTAAAACCTCAAGCTTATCTGAAGAACTTCCTTTAACCATTGCAATTGCACACGCCATTAAAAGTCCTTTCTCATCAGTATAGGGAATACCAACGTTCATGGCATTTTTAAGAATATTCGTATTTACACGGACTTCTAAACTTTCGACTTTTCCACCTAATATTTCTCTTGCTCGAGCTACTGCCATCGCTACAGCTGCTGGCTCTGTACAACCTAATGATTTAAATACTTGATTTTTTAAAATAGACAACAATTTATCATCCAAAAATATCCCCCCCTCATAATAAAATTATTAGCTCGTTGCAGAACTCTACAACTCGCATTAATACTACATTTTATATATTGAAATGGCTGGATTCCCCCCATTTTGGGTATATATTCATTAATTAGATGTATATAACTCAAAATAATTTTAGAAAGGAGAATCCTATGCCAGTTTCAGCTAAACAATTAAATCTTTGTGATATTTCTACTGACTTTGATAAATTTTATAATCAAAATCAAAACAATCTGCTTAATTTATTAAATCAATTCATTAATATTAGTGATTATATCCCTTTTTCCTTTTACCAAAAATATTATGCTCATTTTGGTACTAAAAGAGATTTCACTCTAGAATCCATGATTTACGCGTTTATTCTCAAAAACATACTAGCCATACCCTCAATAGAGCTATTAATTTCACTGCTACATATATCTTCTGAAATGCGTCAATTTTGTGGATTTCTTAAGGTTCCTCATAAGTCTCAGTTTTCAAGGTTTAAAGATAACTACCTAGAAAATTTAAATGATTTATTTAATAACCTAGTTGATGTAACTGAAGAAATTTCAAAGGAAATTAATCCTTTCTTAGCTTCTATCTTAATTACTGATACTACTGGATTTGAAGCTTATGTTACTGAGAATAATCCTAAGTTTTATCAATCTCAACTTAAAAAAGCTAAGACTTATGCTAAGTTATTTGCTAAGAATAATCCTGATTCAACTTTTGATGTTGAAAAATATGCTCAAGGTCAAATGCCTAAGTCTGCTAATTCCAATCCTGATATGAAGTTAGCTTATCTTAATGGTCATTTTGGATACTTCCAAAAATGTATTATCTCTACCAATGCCCTTGGTGTTGTTAGAAATGTTAATTTCTATGATGCGGATAACAATCTAGAAAAAGATTTAAGACCACAAGATATTAAGGATAATTACGATGCTAAATCTTTGATTCCATCTCTAGAAACCTATTTCCAACTGCATCCTAATTTTTCATATAAATATTTCTTGGGCGATGCTGGTTTTGATGCTGATGATAATTATGCGTATCTGCATGAAAAAAACATTATGCCTATTATCTCTTTAAATCCACGTAATTCACCTAGTTTACCACAACCTGGATTTAATGAAGTAGGAGTTCCTCTTTGTCCATATGATTCTTCTTTACCTATGATTTACGATGGTATCACTCGTGAAAAAGGTAGAGCTGATAGAATAAAGTATATATGTCCAAAGGCTAAGAAAATTAATGTTAAAGGTAAAATCAGCTATATACTAAATTGTGAAAATCCATGTACCAATTCAAAGTGTGGAAGAATTAAGCAAATTACTATACATCATAATTATCGATTTAATTCTTCTATTCCTCGCGATAGCTTGAAGTGGCAGAAACTATACAAACTTAGAACTATCTGTGAAAGATCCATTTGTCAAATTAAGAATTTCATTCAACTTAAATCATCAAGAGTTAGAAATACCGTATCTCTAAAATCAGATATTTTACTTGCTTGTATTTCTCAACTAATCGCTTTTATACTTATATTTAAAACTAAAAACTATGATAATCCTCTTGCTATTAAATCTTTAATTGCTTAATCTTAGTCAACTAAATATTAATTCTAAAAGGTTGAGTTAAACCTTTGTTTTTCTATACTCTTTTTTTGTTGATATATTAATATCTTTGATAATTTTAAGCTAATTCCTGTGGATAACTCTAAATTTACATTCTGCAACTATCTAAATAAAATTATACAATATTTAAGTCAAATAGTTATATAGGAATTTAGTTATATTTGGTAATTTTAATTCTCGTTGATTGTTTAATTAAATAGAAAAGTTTGTGTTTTTTGTTGATTATTTTGCTAAGCTATATTAGTATAATAAATTAAATGGAGGCGATGTGATGGAAATATTAAAAAAAATGATACTTGAACACGGTACAGTTAGAGGAAATAATATAGTAATGGTAGACTCTTTTTTAAATCATAAATTAGATATAAGTTTGTTAAATGAAATAGGCAAGGAGTTTTACGAGAGATTTAAACACAAAAATATCAACAAAATATTGACCATAGAAGCTTCTGGTATTGCTATAGCAGCAATTACTGCACAATATTTCAATGTAGATGTGGTGTTTGCAAAAAAGACTATATCTACAAATTTAGATGATAATACATATGAGAGCAAAGTTTATTCATTTACTAAGAATGAAACCTACACAGTTCGTGTTGCTAAGAAATTTTTAGATAAGGAAGATAAAATATTGATAATTGATGATTTTTTAGCAAATGGAAAAGCATTAGAAGGTCTTATTGATATTATAGATCAAGCAAATGCTACAATAGAGGGGATAGGGATAGTAATTGAGAAAGGCTTTCAAGATGGAGGAAAACTAATCAGAGACAGAGGATTTAATTTAGAATCACTTGTTATTATAGATGATATTAAATCTAACAAAGTGGTTTTTAGAAATTGATTTATTATTTCCCATTATGATAGCTCAAATCAGAATACAAGAATTAAGAAAAAGAAATTTTTATAAAAAACAGCTACTAATAAAATATTGTGTATAAGATAAGTCTAGCCAAAAGGCTAGACTTAAAATATATACAGTACAAATATTAAAATTTAGCTCACAAACCTTATTATAGTAGGCAGATATAGCATTATTATTGCTATAACCGAAGATACATAGAAAAACACTTTTGTAGATTTTGAAGCCTTCTTTTTTTCTAATTGAGTATAGCCTTTATAAATCAAGATCCCTGTTATCAAGACGAATAAAGGTTTATATTGAGTCATATTTGAAAAATAAGCACTTCCTAAAGACCCTAGACCTAGGGTTGCTAATATAAGCGTACCACTTCAGCAAAGGCTAGCAAATAGAGCTGTTAATATTGATGATAAACCCATTAATTTCTCTTTCATATAGCACCTCCATACCCATACGGGGTTTGTTATATTATAACATCTTAAATGCTTTTATACAATATTGTTTATAAGTGTTTATAATAGGTTAAATGTGGTAATTATTATATAAGACAGTTTAATATTGACTACGAATAATAAAGGGGGAGATGCTGATGAAAAGACTTGAACTCAATACTATAATGAATTTGTCTAATTTCGAAGGAAGGGCATTGATATCTATTTATATGCCTACCTTTAGAGCTGGCATCGAAGTAAACCAAAATAGAATTATTTTAAAGAATAGACTTAATGAGGTAGAAAAGAAATTATCTAGTCTAGGCTATAACAAAAGAGATATAGATAATTTATTAAAACCAGCAAACAGATTAGTAGATGAAACTATATTTTGGCAATATCAAGAAGATGGACTAGCAATATTTTTATCAGATGATTTCTTTACTTATTTTTCACTTCCTGTGAAATTTAAAGAATTGTCTATTGTATCAAATAGATTTTATATAAGACCACTATTAAAATATTTTACTCAATTATCAGATTTTTATATCTTAACACTTAGTCAAGAGGAAGTTAACTTATATGAAGCTACTCCTTTTGAGATAAATAAAATAGAAGCTCCTCAGATAGATGAGTTGGTAAGAGATTTTGTCCCAGGTAATGAATTACATCAAGAAGCAACTAGTCCCAAAGGTGCTGCAAGAGGATTTGGTGGCAGAATGCACAGTCTTCATGAACTGAGCAAAACTGAGAAAATTGAGTTATCCAATTTATTTAGAAATATAGATAAGGAAGTTTGCAAACTAATCAGTGACACAAAAAAACCTTTGATTATTTACAGTGTTGAATATATATACTCTATGTACAAGGAAGTAAGTTCATATAAAAACATATTAGATGAATATATCAAAGGCAGCCCAATAGGTGTAAAACCAAAAGAAGTTCATGAAAAAGCAGTAGAAATATATTCAAAAATAATACAAAATCATATAGATAAAGATAAAAATCGATTATTAGAATTGAAAAATGCTAATCCACAACTCGTTTGTGAAGAAGCAAAAGAACTAGTAAAATTAAGTTATAGCGGAAATGTCGAAACTCTTTTTGTAGCAGAGGATTATCAACTGTTTGGGAAGTTTGATGAAGAAAAATTTGAAGTAGAAGTAACTAATGAAGAAGTCGGTTCAAATACAGATTTATTGGATTATATAGCTCTTAAGACATTGTTTAATGGTGGAAAAGTTTATGTAATGGAGAAAGAAAATCTACCTGTAGAAAAACCTATATCAGCAATATTAAGATATTAAAAGCTAGGCCATATGGTCTAGCTTTTAATCATTTTAAAATTTATTCTTTACAAAAAAAGCATTTTAATATAAACTATAAATATATTGTACAAACGATTGCACAAAGTTATTGAAAGTGGGTGTAACACCTTGAAAAAAAGGACAAGTGGGATCTTGATGCATATTTCGTCACTGCCAAGTGAATATGGAATTGGCGATTTTGGTAAGGAGGCTTACGATTTTGCTGATTTTTTGGAAAAAGCAGGTCAAAATAATTGGCAAATACTTCCGTTAGGTGTAACAGGTTTTGGAGATAGTCCTTATCAATGTTTTTCGGCTTTTGCTGGAAATCCATACTTTATAGATTTAAACGAATTTATTGACCTAGGCTATTTAACTTTAGATGAAATTAAAAAAGAAGATTTAGGCGATGATAGTTTATCTGTAGATTATGGAAAGCTATATGTAGGCAAATATAAATTACTAAGGCTAGCTTTTGATAGAGCTAAAAAAAATCTAAAGTCGGAATTAGAGGCTTTTTATTTAAAAAATGAGGAATGGCTGAGAGAATTTGCTTTATTCATGGCATTAAAAGATGAATTTAATGGTCTATCATGGCTTAAGTGGCCCGATGAATTTAGAAAATTTAACAGTAAAAAAGTCATTGAATTTGAAAAAAACAACAGGGAAAAGATAGAGTTTTGGATATTTACCCAATATTATTTTGAAAAACAGTGGCTTAAATTGAAGAAATATGTAAATGGAAAAGGAATAAAAATAATTGGTGATTTACCAATCTATGTATCAGAAGATAGCTCGGATTTGTGGGCACATCCATCTATTTTCAATTTAGACGAAAATTTAGTTCCAAAAACAGTTGCAGGAGTACCACCTGATGCATTTACTAGCACAGGACAACTATGGGGAAATCCAATATACAACTGGGATGAAATGGAAAGAGATGGGTATAGGTTCTGGGTGCGAAGAATAAAACATAGTTTCAATTTATTTGACACCTTAAGAATAGATCACTTTAGAGGATTTGAGTCATATTGGGAAGTACCATATGGTTCTGTTGATGCAGTAAATGGTAAATGGGTCAAAGGTCCTGGAATGAAGCTTTTCAATAAAATCAAAGAAGAACTTGGAGATTTAGATATAATTGCTGAAGATCTGGGATATCAAACTGACGAAGTTATAAAGTTGATTGAAGATACTGGTTTCCCAGGGATGAAAATATTACAATTCGCATTTGATCCAAAAGGTGATAGTGAAAATTTACCACACAACTTAATTAGAAATGCAACCTTTTATACTGGTACCCATGACAATAAAACAGTAAAAGACTGGTTTGATACAGCTCCAGAGGAAGAAAAAGATTTTGCTATAAAATATCTAAAATTAGACGAAAAAGAAGGATACAATTGGGGACTCATAAGAGGCGTATGGGCATCAACTGCTTATTTAGCAGTTTGCCAAATGCAAGATTTTTTAAACCTTGGCGAAGAAGCAAGAATGAATACACCAGCAACATTAGGGGATAACTGGAAGTGGAGAATAGATAAGTCTATGCTAACTGATGAGCTGGCCGAATCTATAAGAGAGTTGACTAAGACTTATAGGAGGGAACAATTTGATTAATCACGAAGATTTAAAAAGTAGAATTGAGATATATTCAATGACAACTTTTGGAAGTAGATTTAAAGATTTAGATAATAATGAAAAATATGTAGCATTATCAAAAGCTCTTATGGAAACAGTACTGCCTATTTGGAATGATTCAATAGAAAAGAGCGAAGAAAAAAAGAAAGCATATTATTTTTCCTCTGAGTATTTATTAGGCAGATTTTTAGACAACAATTTGATAAATCTAAGAGTAAAAGATGAAGTTGACAAGATTCTAAGCGATTTAGGTATTAATTATTCTGAAATAGAGGAATCAGAACAAGATCCTGCGCTTGGCAACGGTGGATTAGGAAGGCTTGCGGCGTGTTTTCTAGATTCAGCTGCTACTTTAGGTTATCCGCTAGATGGATATGGAATTAGGTATGACTTCGGACTGTTTAAACAACAATTTATCAATGGAGAACAGGTAGAGGTCGCAGATAACTGGACTAAATACGGAGATCCATGGGGTATTAGGAAAGTTAAAGAAACAGTATATGTAAGTTTTGATCATACTGTAATTAAGGCTGTGCCATATGATTACCCTATTATAGGATATGATAAGAAATTAATTAATACACTTAGACTTTGGAAAGCAGAATCATTAGATGAATTTGACTTTAAAGCTTTTAATGATCAAAATTATGATTTAGCTGTTAAAGAAAAAAATGATGCTGAGAATATCGCAAAAGTCTTATATCCTAATGACTCATTTGAAGAAGGTAAAAAATTGAGGTTGAAACAAGAATATTTCTTTGTTTCTGCATCTTTACAAGATTTAATCAGAAAGTTCAAGAAAAAAAATCGCAATTTACATGAATTCTATAAATACCATTCAATACAATTAAATGATACACATCCTGCAGTAGCAGTACCAGAGCTGATTAGATTGTTGATATCAGAAAACATTGATTTTGATGAAGCATTAAGCATAGCTCAAAAAACATTTGGGTATACAAACCATACTTTAATGGCAGAAGCACTTGAGCAATGGCCAATAAAGTACTATGAAGAATTGTTACCGAATGTTCTAGAAATAATTAAAAAAATTAATGATAAGCTTATCAAAGAAATAAAAAGCATGGGCGTTAAAGATGAGGATGTATATAAATATGAGATAATACACAATGGCAATATCAAAATGGCTTGGCTCGCAATATATGGCTCTAAATCAGTTAACGGGGTTGCGAAACTTCATACTGATTTGCTAATCAAAAAGGAATTAAATGATTGGTACAAACTATATCCTGAAAAATTTAACAATAAAACTAATGGTATAACTCAAAGAAGATGGCTTTTGCAAGCAAATCCAGAATTATCAAATTTGATAACTCGTCTGCTCAACACAGAAGAATGGATTGTAGATTTAAATAAATTAAAGGGTTTAGAAAAATTTGCTGATGATAGTGAAGTGCTTGAAGAATTCATAAAAATTAAAAAGACTAAGAAAGAGCAATTAGCTCGATATATAAAAGAAGTAGAAGGCATTGAAATATCACCAGATTCCATTTTTGATGTTCAGGTAAAGAGAATACATGAATATAAAAGACAACTTTTAAATGCTTTTCATATTTTAGATCTTTATTTTAGAATTAAAGAAAATCCAAACTTGGATATTTATCCTAGAACATTTATTTTTGGAGGCAAAGCAGCACCTGGTTACTATAGAGCTAAAGGAATCATTAAATTCATCAATGATATTGCAAACTTAGTTAACAATGACCCTGATGTAAATAATAGAATAAAGGTAGTTTTCGTTCAAGATTATAGAGTTTCTTATGCTGAAAAGATAATGCCTAGTGCAGACATTTCTGAGCAAATATCTACAGCAGGTAAAGAAGCTTCGGGTACTGGGAATATGAAACTAATGCTTAACGGAGCACCAACTATCGGTACTTTTGATGGAGCAAATATAGAGATAGTTGAGGAAGCAGGAGAAGAAAACAATTTTATTTTTGGATTAAGAGTTGAGGAAATTCAAAGCCTAGCGGCTAATTATAATCCAAAAGAGATATATCAGTCAAATCGAAGGTTAAAAAGAGTTGTTGATACTTTAATCGATGATACATTCGAGGATAAGACGGGAGTATATAAAGATATATACAATTCATTAATCAATGGTACAAGCTGGGAAAGACCTGATGTCTACTTTGTTTTGGCAGACTTCCAAAGCTACTGTGAGATGCAAGAAAAAGTAGATATTGCATACAAAGATAGATTAAATTTTGCTAAGAAAGCATGGTTAAACATAGCAAATTCGGGTAAATTTAGTTCAGATAGAACTATAAAAGAATATGCCAATGAAATTTGGAACATAGAGAGGATTTAATTTTCATGGGTCGTAAGACTTGCGGCCCTTGAAATTAAATTATATATTTAACAATATGCAATCGTATGCATAAAAAATGGAGGGGGAAAAATGAAGAAAAGAATTTTGTTAGCATTGTTGTTAGTGGTAGCGCTTTCTATCACAGCTTGCTCAGGTGGTAGCGAGGAGCCAGTTACTGAAGAACCTGGTACACAAGAACCAGCACCAGTTGAAGGCATTAAAGCTAGTATAACAGTTCAAGTTGAACCATCATGGAAACCTTATTATGAGGCTGCTGCACAAAGAGTTATTGAAAAGAACCCTGAAGCAGTGATCGAATTCATAGAAATTCCATCATTTGATCACTTAGACGTTCTTGATGCAACTGATGTTACAAACCCAGATGTTGCAGATGTATTTGCAATACCAGCAGATAGAATTTATGGATTGTCAAGAAATGAAGCTCTTGCAGCATTAGACGCAAAAACTATGGCTGCTAATATAGGTGGATTTGATGATTTTGATGCAGGTTTAGGTGGAAACTTCAATATTGATGGAGAATACTTAGCATTCCCAATGAATATTGAAACTTTAGTAAATTTTGTTAACACTAAAAATGCTGAAAACTTAGGCATAGATTTGACAAAAGACATAGAGTTTACAGAATTAGGATATCAAGATATGTTAATTCCAGCATTTGATGCATGGTTTGGAGTATCATTCACTAATGCTGCTGGGCTTGAGTTATTAGGAAAAGATGATGCTGGTAATTTATACTCAGACATGACTAAAGACTTCAGCGAATTAAATGACCAACAAAAAGCAGTATTTACAGCTCTATATAACTATTGGAAAGAACACAACCAAAATGGAACACCTTTATGGGATGCTGACGCAGCTTGGGGTTATATGGATACTGAATTTGCAACTGGTGGGAATACTGCTATAAGATTAGAAGGTCCATGGTCAACAGCAAGCCTTTCTGCACTAGCAGGAAACGGTGAAGACTTGGATATCATTCCTATTAATAGAGTAACAGTAGCTGGACATCCATTAGCTCACTGGAAAGGTGGATGGGGAATGGTAATCAATTCAAGAAATGAAGGCGATCCAGATAAAATGGCACTAGGTCAAGCTTTCATTGAAGAAGTATTGAATCCAGATTATGCAGTTGATTTCTTCAAAGCAACAGGTAAAATCATGGAAAACGTAAAAGTAGAAGAATATATGAATTCTGATTTGCCAGAAGTTGATAAGAAAGTTATTTCTGCAGTAATTGAATCATATAACAATGCTCCTGCAAGACCACTATTTACTGAATGGGGCTCAGTATGGGATACTTGGAAGAATGGTATCTTATCATGGTCATCAACAAAGCCAGCAACAGTTGAAGAAGCTTACTCAGTAATGCAAGCTGCATTTAAATCAATGATGAATAACTTTTAGTTTTAATAATACTCTGGGAATAGAGATTATTCCCAGAGTATTAAACAATAAAGAGGGATAAGATGAAACATTTATCAAAAAAACATTTCTATATATTATTTATTTTCTGTGCTGCTATTATATTGTTATCTTCTATGGAATTGATGATAATAATAAAGGATGGCACGTTTTTTAATCAGTGGGTTATTTCAAATGACTTGACACAATATCCAATCGAAGAGACTTTTGTGGAATATTTAAATGCCAATTTAATTTCATATGCTCTGAAAATAATTTTTCCAGTGGTATTAGGATTAAGTGCATTTTTAACTCTTAATAAGTTTTATATAAATAAGTTATTGATTTATGTTTTTATTTTCTTGGAATTAGGGGGACTAACATTTACTGCTATAACAAGAAATATAAACTCGTTTTTTTATTTTCTGATATTGGGAATGTACGTTATTCTAATTATTTATACATATATTTTTATAGCCATAAAAGAAGATTTTAACTAAAGGCGGTGAAAAAATTGGGCAAGTATAATGTTTTATTAGTTGATAGTATAGGAAATACTTATGAAAGAAAAAACAAATATCTTCTTGAGCTTGCATTATTAGATGAAAAAATCAAAGAAGAAAAAGATAAAAAAATTAGAAATGAATTAAAAAAACAAAGAAAAGAAATAAAAAGAAATAAAAATAAACATGAGTATATTGTTTCGTTAAAAGATTTTGAAAGAAAAGAAAAAGACTTTCTAAAAGCATTAAAGAAGGAATCTAAAGATTATAGAAACACTTTAAAAGATGAAAAAACAAGTAGAAGAGTTAAAAACTTAAAAGTAAAATTATTTGAAAGTGAAAAAAAATTAAATTTTTACAAAGATTATATAGATCTATCCTATGAGGCTGAATTTGAATGTGAGAAAGCTAGATTAGAAACGATTCACTTACCCAATATAATTGAATTTTTAACAGTAGGTCAGGATGAATTAAGAACAGCAAAGGAAGAAAAGAAAGAATTAAAGAATTTAGATGAATCTAATCTCAAAAAAGAATTCAAGGAATTTAAAAAAGCTCAAAAAGAATTTCTGAAAAAAGAGAAGCTGAGAATTAAAAAATTAAGAAAAGAAGGGCTAATTTCTAAGAAAGCAGAAGAAAATGCCTTGATAGAGTTAAAAAAGAAATATGTAAATGCTCTAGAAATTAAAAGAAGGGAATCGAAAAAATTCTCCAACAAAGAGTTTATAAAGTCTAAAAAATACGACCTCAAAAAAGGGTTAAATACAATGATAAAGGTTATGGAAGCCGATATTTCAGATTTTAGGAGAAAAATTCCTATTGAAATTGAAAAAACCATACCATATTATTCATATTTAACTATTTTGATTCCAGGGTTAGGACAAGGATTAAACAAACAATATATGAAAATGCTTTTATTCTTACTAGGTTCAGCATTTATATATCTTATTGCAATTCCATATGCTCTAGGATATGGGAATTATCAAGGACAAGGTATAGCAGGCCTTATAAACTTGGCTGAAGGCGGACTTAGAATTCATAAATCAATAATATTTATGATAGAAGGGATTGTAGCAGTTTTTCTATCGATAATTGCTTTAGCAATATTTGTTATATCTTTTATAGATGTAAATAAAGTAGAAAAAAATGCCATAAAAGGAATCAGACCAAGCACTTGGAAAGAAACCAAAATCGCTATATCCGAAGATGGATTCCCTTATGTTGTATCCTTGCCAGCTTTATTGATAATTATATTCATAGTACTTGTTCCAATCATGACAACGTTCCTACTATCATTTACCAATATGGATCCACAGCATCAATCAAAGTTTACTTGGATTGGTTTAAGCAATTATAAGATGATTTTGACAGGACAGGGATTAGCAGGTAGAGTTTTCTGGCTGATTTTAGGATGGACATTAGTGTGGACATTGGTAGCCACGACTTTAGCAATTTTGATTGGATTTATTCTTGCTCTTTTAGTAAATAATGAAAGAATTAAGGCAAAGAGATTTTTTAGAACTATTTACTTGCTTCCTTGGGCAGTTCCTGCATTTATCACAATAATGTTCTTCAGCATTATGGTAGCACCAGGAGGGGTGTTAACTGAAATATTAAACGACTTAACTGGATTAAGAATAGAGATAAAAAACAATCCAACATTAACTAGGATTGCGCTTATCTTGATGCAAGGTTGGTTAGGAAGCTCATATATTTTTATACTTACAACAGGAGTATTGCAAGCTATTCCAGGAGATTTATATGAAGCAGCAGATATGGATGGGGCTACTGCTTGGGATAAGGTTAGAAGAATAACCGTACCCTTGGTATTATTTCAAACAGCACCATTATTGGTAACTCAATATACATTCAATTTTAACAATTTTTCAGCTATATTCTTATTTAATGGCGGTGGCCCTTTCAATCCTATTAAATATGGAAATTTAGCAGGGTCTTCAGATATATTGATTTCATATATTTACAAATTGACAATGGATAATCAATATCAGGCTATTGGAGCAGCCATAACAATGTTTATATCTATTGGTCTTATGCTGTTTACTTTCATAGGATTTAGAAATTCTAAGCAATTTAAGGAGGGAAGATTGTAATGGCAAGAAAAAAAGAAGAAAAGGATAAATTGTATCTTTCTGACAAACCTCCATTAACTTTATTTGGTAAAATTGGGATATTCTTATCTTATGTTATTCTATTTGCCTGGGTTTATGCAATCATTTGGCCTTTGTTTCAGATGTTTGTATCTGCATTTAACGGAAAGCAACAACAATATATAATGGCTAATTCTAATTTTGAATTTTCTGTTAGACATTTCCAGTATTTATTTACTGAAACACTTTATTTAACATGGGTTAAGAACACATTAATTATAGCTGGAACCACAGCTATACTTACTTTGATAGTTGTATCGTTTACAGGATATGCATATTCGAGATATAGATTCAAAGGTAGAAAAGCATCATTAATGGCTATCTTGTTAATACAAACCATACCTACCTTTGCTGGTATCACTGCCTATTTTACAATGCATTCAATTATTTCAGCTATAATTCCTCAATTCACTAGACAGATGATGTTGATTTTGATATATACAGGAGGTTCTATAGCATCAAATACATTTATTCTAAAAGGTTACATCGACTCAGTGTCAACTGAATTAGATGATGCTGCTAGGATCGATGGGTGTTCTAATTTTAATGTTTATAGGCTAATAATAATGCCTATAGCTAGGCCTATGTTAACGATAATAGCTCTTTGGTCATTTATAGGGCCTTTTATGGATTATTTATTAGCTAAGGTTCTTTTAACAAATCCAAGTTCATACACATTAGCAGCAGGATTGTATACTCTTGTAACCGATTTTAGAACGATGAATCAACCAGCATTCGCAGCAGGAGGACTTTTAACAGCAATACCAATTGTTGTATTATTCATGGCTTTACAAAAACAACTTGTTTCAGGCTTAACAAGCGGATCTGTTAAAGGATAGGAGGAATTATATAATGAAAGTAGAACTAAAAAATATTGGGAAAAAATACGAAGGTAGAGAAGAATTTACTCTTAGAAATATAAACCTTGAGATAGATGATAAGGATTTTTGCGTAATACTAGGTCCATCAGGATGTGGAAAGACCACATTGTTAAGAATGATAGCAGGACTTAACTCAATAACAGAAGGCGATCTTTTATTTGACAACAGGAGAGTTAATACAGTGCCTCCAAAGGATAGGGATATTGCTATGGTTTTTCAATCATACGCACTTTATCCACATATGACTGTTTACGAGAATATGGCATTTTCCTTAACAATGAGGAAAGAGCAGAAAAAAATAATTGATGAAAGGGTTAGATCTGCTGCTAAATTATTGCAAATAGAAGATTACTTATATGCAAAGCCTGCAGATATCTCTGGAGGGCAAAGGCAAAGAGTTGCATTAGGCAGGGCTATTGTAAGAAACCCTAAAGTTTTTTTAATGGATGAGCCATTATCAAATCTAGATGCTAAGTTGAGAGAACATATGAGAGTTGAATTAGTTAAGATACACAAACAGCTAGGGACTACTTCAATATATGTTACTCATGACCAAACAGAAGCTATGACTATGGCAACAAAGATTGTCCTTTTAGATAAAGGGAAAATCCAACAAGTTGGAAAACCAGATGATTTTTACAATAAACCTAGTAATATTTTTGTTGCTAAATTTATAGGTTCACCTACTATGAATATTATAGAAGGTATCTATAAAGACGGTAAATTTATATCTAAAAATGAGACTATTGTGTTAACTCCTTCAGAAGAAGACCGAAAAGCACTAAAAGAATTCGAAAACAAAAGCATATGCATAGGTATAAGGCCTGAGAGATTTGAGAGTGGCGGAGAATTTGGGGACAATTTTACTGCAACCATAGAAGTAGTTGAAATGCTTGGAAAAGAAAAGATACTTCATGCAAAACTTTCAGATGGTTCGGACTTAGTCATATCTACTCCAGGACATTATGTATATAATGAAGGAGAAGTTCATAAATTTGGATTTGATATTAATGCTATACATTATTTTGATTCTGAAACAACTATGAGAATAAATTAAAGGGAAGAAGATAGAATGCAAAGCATTAAGAGAACCACTATAAAAGATGTTGCAAAGATGGCAAATGTTTCGCCTTCAACGGTATCTAGAGTAATATCAAATAGTCCAAGAATTAGTGAAGAAACTGCAAAAAGAGTTAAATTATGTATGAAAGAGTTGGGATATTATCCCAATGCAATAGCTAGATCTTTAGCTAGTAGTGTTTCTAACACTATTGGACTAATAATGCCTGTTAGACCGGGAGAGACTTTACTTAATCCATTCTTTCAAGAAGCATTAAGAGGTATAGTTAGAGGTGCGACAACTTTTAGCTATGATGTTCTACTATCTACATTTCAAGGCGATGAAGATGAGATAGAGTCAATGAAGAAGTTAATTAGCGCTTCAAAGATAGACGGAGTAATTTTAATGACAAGTAGAGTCAATGATAAAGCCATCGCATATTTAACAGAAATAAATTTTCCATTTTGTGTTATAGGTTCTCCACTTGATGAAGGACAAACCTTCAACCATGTAGACAATGATAATATTACTGCGTCTTATGAATTAACCAAACATTTGATACAACAAGGTAAAAATAAGATATCTATCATAGCTGGGGACAAAAACATGATTGCAACTGTTCATAGAATTAAAGGATATGAGAAAGCATTAATTGAAGCTAAATATGAAATTGATGAGAATTTAATTTATA
Organism: Soehngenia sp.; assembly: GCF_055108775.1. Taxonomy (NCBI): domain Bacteria; kingdom Bacillati; phylum Bacillota; class Tissierellia; order Tissierellales; family Tissierellaceae; genus Soehngenia; species Soehngenia sp. The sequence goes on from NZ_JBSQIL010000011.1 coordinate 25,806, forward strand.
TAGGGGATTTCGATGAAAAAACTGGATATATTTATGCAAAGTATTTATTTGATAACAAAATAAATCCAGATGCAATTCTTGCAACAGACGATTTAGTGGCTTTCGGGGTAGTAAGATACTTGCTAGAAAACAATATTGAAATACCTAATGAAGTTGCTGTTGCTAGCTTTAATAACAGTATACTTTCTAGACAATTTCAGATACCAATCACTTCAGTTGATATACATGCCGATACTTTAGGAGAAGAAGCTGTTAAGATATTGCTTGAAAATATTGAAGGGGGAAATATAAAGAAAACAATAGTTCCTCACACAATTCATATAAGAAAGTCATCAGCAAATCTAAGCTCTCATTTTTAAAATGAGAGCTTAATTTTTATCTTTTATTGAAAAATATATAGATAAATGTTATTATCTTTATATAGTGAATTGTCACTAAATTCTTAATTGTGGGGGATAATATGGATCATAAAATTATTGAAGAAAATTTACAACAAATCGATTCGGTGATTTCAAGTAAAATAATAATTGGTGAGGATAGTCATATTGATGAAATCCATATTGTTTCCAATGGCACAAGAAATCCTAAGCAAATTGCTAGAGATGTAGAATCAGTATTATTGGCTAATTTCGATTATAGAATTGATCACAGAAAAATTAGTGTGGCTCAATTAGATGACATAGATATTAGAAAAATAAAACCTAGATTAAAATTAAACGGAATTTCAAAAGAAACATCTGGGAATAAAGCAAATGTAAAGGTGAGTATTCTAAAAGCTGATGAAGAATTTGTAGGGTATAAAACAGGTGTTAACTCTTATAGAAATATTGAAAGAATGCTTGCAGAATGTACGGTCATGGCTGTAGAAAATTCTTTAGGAATAAATGATTTATTTATAGTAGAAGATATAAGAAATATTACCATAGCTGGAGTGCAAGTAGTTGTCGTATTAGTTTCAAGTCTTATAGATGGGCAGGAAATTATATTATCAGGATCTAGTGTGGTAAAAAATGATTATTATATTTCTGTAGCAAAAGCTACCTTAGATTCAATCAATAGGTTTTTAACAAAATAGCCTAAAATGCCGGCTAAATTTAAGCGAAGAAAAATAAAAATTAGCGGAGCGAATATAGCATGCTTGACTAGCGGATAAGCAGAGTACTCTATGAAGGAGGCTATATTCGATGAAAAAGATCGCAACTATATTGCTAAGCGTTTTAGCACTTGCATTAGCAGCAGGCGCAAACTATTCACTAATCTAGTAAATATCTAGCCGGCATTTTATATATATGGAGGATTTTATGAAACTAAATTTAAAGACCAAAGTTTATTTGTTAGTAATAAGCATATTAGCAATTAGCCTCTATGCGTATATATTTAATAATTACAGAATAGACAATATACCAATGTATATATTCTGGATATTTCTAGCGATAGCTGTGGAATCTTTACTTATACCACTACCAAACAATACAGTCGGCGTGTCTGTTGGATATGCTATAAATGTAGCTACCGTTATAGTTGGAGGACCTTTGCTGGCGGCTACTGCTTCTGGTTTAGGATTTTTATTTAGATTCCCTAAAATTGAAGGAAGAGGTTATGTTCATTTGTTTAATTTGCCGGCACATAAGACATTATTTAATGTAGCACAAAGTGTTTTGGTTTCTGGAATCATGGGGTTACTATATTTAAATACTGGAGGCCAAATCAGCGATTTTTCATTATTTCCGACTTTAGCTATAGTTGCTATAGGTGTGCTAGTAAATACATTTTTTATATCCGTATTTTTAGGGTTATCAAGTGAAACTTCTATAACTAATACGTGGATGGGTAATATCAGAGGGACGTTTCTAAATTCTATAGCTGTAGGAACAATAGGCATAATTATTGCTCTCGCTTTTCTAAGCTATGGGTATGGTGCAGTTATACTGTTCTTTGGCCCACTATTACTTGCTAGATATTCATTTAAATTATACATAGATATGAGAAATTTATATATTTCAACTATTCAAGCATTAAATAAAGCTGTCGAAGCAAAAGATTCTTATACAAGTGGACACGCCAACAGAGTAGAAGAACTTGCAGTGGGACTTGCAAAAGCTTCTCATCTTTCCTTTGATAGTATTGAAAACATAAGAACAGCTGCTGTGCTTCATGACATAGGCAAAATTGGGATTAAAGATGAAATATTAAACAAAGCTGGAAAGTTGACAAAAGAAGAATATGAAATAATTATGAAACATCCAACTATTGGTGCTGACATAATTGGTAAAGTTAATTTCTTAAGTGATGTCACAAAAATTGTCCGACACCATCATGAAAAATATGATGGTTCTGGTTATCCTGATGGATTAAAAGGTGAAGAGATACCTATAGAGGCTAGCATTCTTATGATTGCAGATACTTTCGATGCTATGACAACTGATAGACCTTATCGAAAAGCATTGACAAAAGAGATGGCAATAGAAGAGCTTAAAAAGTACTCTGGAACACAATTTGATCCTAAATTAGTTGAAACTTTTATAAATATGATTAATCAGCAGGTGTGATATGTTTTTAGAACCTTCCTTAATATCAATTATAATAGCAAAACTAAGAGGCGGAAAATTTAAAAATCTTTCCAATGTTGTTTTTAAGGGATATTTTCTTTTTATTGGAGCTTTTCTTTTACAAGGATTATTTGGTTTATTAAATAATAGTACTTCTTCAGAGATCAAATATTTTGTTAGCAATTATTCATTTCATATTATTTTTTTAAGCTATGTATTATTGATTATCACTTCTCTATTAAATATAAAAAAAGTATACATGAAATTATTTATGATTGGCATATTATTAAACTTTATTGTAATAATGGCAAATGGTGGGAAAATGCCAGTTTATTTTTCTCCTAAATTGGATATTGATGAAACTGTAATAGAAGAGAGAGAATATGATATTATACATACTCCAGCAGATGAAGATACTAAATTTTTTATTCTTGCTGACATTATAACTATACCTAAGCCATACCCTCTACCCAAAATAATCAGCATAGGGGATATTTTCATTATGGCAGGTGTTTTTGTGTTTTTTCAGAAAGAGATGTTAAATAATTTATCCCAAACATAATTTGTTTGGGTACATATTTTTATTTGTCTAAATTTTTTTAGTTACAAAAGTTAAACATATTATTTTTAGTAGGTGATTATATGAAAATTTCAGAATTGATTAAGCAATTGGAACACTACGAAATCATAAACTACAATGAAGACTTTGATGTAGAGGGTATTGCATACCATTCTAAAAAAGCAACCCATAATTCAGTTTATGTTGCTATAAAAGGATTTTTGACTGATGGGCATAAGTATATTGAAGATGCTATGCAAAATGGAGCTAAAGCTGCAGTGGTAGAAGATTTTATTGATGCAAATATAATGCAAATAAGAGTTAAGGATTCACGCAAATCTCTATCTTCAATAAGTGATATCTATTATAGCTCACCTACTAAAAAGATGAGAGTAATAGGTATAACTGCCACTAACGGGAAAACTACTACATCATTTTTAGTCGAAAACATATTAAGAAATGCCAAGATAGAAGCTGGTTTATTGGGTAGTGTATTGAATAAATTAGGCAATAAAATTGAAGTCTCAGAACTAACCACTCCCGAAAGCCTTGATTTACAAAGGAATTTTTCTATATTGAAAAATCAAAATATCAATACTTGTGTCATGGAAGTTTCATCATCAGCACTTGAATTAAAAAGAGTAAACGATGTAGACTTTGACATTGTTTCTTTTGCAAATTTAGCAAGAGAGCATATTGATCAACATGGAAGTTTTGAAAATTATTGGATGGCAAAATCAAGTTTAATAAAAAATGCTAAGAAAGGTGCAATTGCTATATTGAATGTAGATTATGAAAGAATAGCATCTTTAAAATTTAATACAATGGCTAATGTTATAACATTTACTATAAACGGAAATGATGCAGATATACTTTGTGAGAATGTGAAGTTAGTTGGGGGTAGGGCTAAGTTTAGTGTTAACATAAGAAATGATATTAATTTAGAAAATTTAGTTATAAAAAAAGATAATTTTGATGTTGAACTTAAAATACCTGGATATCATTCAATAGAAAATGCTATGGCAAGTATATGTATTTCATTAGCTTATGGGATTAATAAAGAAATTATAATAAAAACATTGAGGCAGTTCAAAGGAGTAGAGAGAAGATTTGAGTTTATATATGAAGGAGATTTTCTTATTATAGATGATCATTTTGCTAATTTAAAAAATATTAATTCTACACTAGAAAGTATTAGCGACATGGATAAGAAAAATTTTCATATAGTATATGCAATTAGGGGTAACAGAGGACCAACTGTTAATAGGGAAAATGCAAAAGCTTTGATATCATGGAAAGAAAAATTGGGGTTGAAAAAAATAATAGCTACTAGAAGTATAGGAAGTGTTACATCTAAAGATGAAGTAAAACCTATAGAGGAAGAAGTATTTCGCGAGGAAATTTTTAATTCGGGACTATCTCTAGAAATATATGATACTTTGCATGATGCAATTAAGAAAGCATTAGATGAAGTACAAAAAGGAGATATAATATTATTAGCAGGTTGTCAAGGGATGGATATGGGTGCTAAAATAGCTTTAGATATTATTTCTCAAAAAGATTCTACAATAGATAAATCTAAGTTGTATGAGCCAATAAAAGATAGAGTTTTGGATATAAAAAATGAGCAATAAATTATTTTTATTTTTTCTTAGTTTATGATAAACTATTATTTGCGAAGTAACTGTGTTTTATATAAAAATCAAGGGGGAAGAAACTTGAATTTGAAATCAAAGATCAGAGAGATTGAAGATTTTCCGATTAAAGGTGTTAGTTTTAAGGATATTACTACACTAACCAGAGACAAGGAAGCATTTCATGAAACAGTGAGCCTTATGATAGAAGATTTAAAAGATAAAAACGTAGACTATATTGTTGGGCCCGAAGCTAGGGGGTTTTTATTCGGAGCTGCAGTAGCATATGGACTCGGAGTAGGCTTTATACCGGTTAGAAAACCCGGAAAACTTCCAGGGGAGACAACTAAATATGATTATGATTTAGAATACGGAACAGCAACATTAGAAATTCAAACAGAAGCAATAAAAAAAGGCGATAGAGTTGCGATAATTGATGATTTATTAGCAACTGCAGGAACTGTTTTAGCAGCTACAAAACTCATTGAATCATTTGGAGGAGAAGTAGTAGCACTTGAATTCGTAATAGAGCTAACTGACTTGAAAGGTCGAGAAAAGCTTGAAGGGTATCATGTAAATTCTTTAGTTAAATATGATTAACGTCTTTTGGGACGTTAATTTTTTCTCTAAAAAAGGAGGATTAAATAAATGTGTGGAATTGTTGGATATGTCGGGAATAGAAATGCCCAAGAAGTCATACTTGATGGATTAGATAAACTAGAGTATAGAGGATATGATTCTGCAGGTGTTGGCATAATTGAAAATGGCAAATTAAAAATAAGGAAAATGGCTGGCAGACTCTCTAATTTGGGAAAAAGCTTAGAAGAAGATCCGATTAATGGCAATGTAGGCATAGGTCATACTAGATGGGCAACTCATGGAGTTCCTTCCGATTTAAATTCTCATCCTCATACAAATAGCTCGGGTACAATAGCTGTTGTTCATAATGGAATAATTGAAAACTATAGAGAAATAAAAGAAGAATTAGAAAATGAAGGCTATAAATTTATTTCAGATACAGATACTGAAGTTGTGGCACATCTAATAGATTATTTTTATGATGGCAATCTATTAGAAGCTGTTTTTAAAGCTGAGGACAAATTAAAAGGAGCATATGCATTGGCAATAGTATCTGAAAACAATCCTAATGAAATAATAGCTGTTAGAAACGAAAGTCCACTAATACTAGGAGTAGGAGAGAATGAAACTATAGTTGCATCAGACATACCTGCTGTTTTAAAATACACTAAAAAAGTTGTTTACTTAGATAACAAAGACATAATTAGAATTTCAAAAGATGGTTATGAAATATATGACAAAGGAAGAAACAAAGTTAATAGAAAATCAGAAGAAATCTCTTGGGATGTTGAATCAGCTTCTAAAGAAGGATATGCACATTTTATGCTTAAAGAAATTCATCAACAACCTTCTGCAGTGAGAGAGACTATAGAAAGAAGAATTGATGAAGAAGGAAATATAGTATTAGAAAATATCAGCATAACAAAAGAAGATTTGGATAGAATCAACAAAATATACATCGTGGCATGTGGAACTGCATATCATGCAGGACTTATAGGTAAATATTTATTCCAAACATTTCTAAAAGTAGATACAATAGCAGATATAGCATCTGAATTTAGATACAGTGAACACAATATAGATGAAAACACATTAGTTGTTATTGTAAGTCAATCTGGAGAAACGGCTGATACGCTTCAGGCATTAAAAGATGCTAAAGAAAAAGGCGCTAGAATTTTATCCATCACAAATGTAGTTGGCAGCTCTATTGCAAGGGAATCAGATGATGTATTCTATACATGGGCAGGCCCGGAGATTGCGGTTGCTTCGACAAAAGCTTACACTACTCAGCTGGTTGCCTTTTACTTGATGGCACTTCAATTTGGAAGACTTAAAAACACAATAAAATTGGAATGTTATGAAGAGATATTAAATGAATTAAGGTCAATACCTGAAAAATTAGAAATAACATTGTCAGAATGCGATGAAAAAGCAAAAAAAATAAGTGAGACCATAAAAGACAAACAATCAGTTTTTTATTTAGGAAGAGGACTTGATTATTATACAGCACTTGAAGGTGCCTTAAAATTAAAAGAAATATCATATATACACACTGAAAGTTTTCCTGCAGGAGAATTAAAACATGGCAGCATTGCACTGATAGAAGAAGGAACGCCTGTAATAGCTTTTGCCACTCAGTCTTTGATTTATGATAAAATGGTTTCTAACATAAAAGAAGTAAAAGCAAGAGGAGCTTATGTAGTTGGAGTAACCAGAAAAAAGAATGAAGATCTCAAAGAAATATGTGATGAGGTAGTATTACTAGAGGAAAGCTTTAATATATTCATGCCGTTAATTTCTGTAGTTGTAGCTCAACTCATTTCTTATTATACAGCTCTGTTAAAGGGAAATGATGTAGATAAACCAAGGAATTTGGCTAAATCAGTTACTGTAGAATAAAGGTGTTATTTAGTATCATCTATTTATTAAAAATGAAAAGGGAATAAAATTAAATACATATTGATAAATAAATATTTATCAATATGTATTGATAACATATCAGTGATGTGTTATAATCATCTAGGAATAAACTTAAAAGGTAGTGTAAAAAAAGATATGAAAACAGAAAAATACTTTTGATATGTTTTTAAATAAGATTTGACTAAATTATATACTAAAAAAGGGCATAAGTATAG